>JAAUPO010000065.1 GCA_012033095.1 Synechococcaceae cyanobacterium RL_1_2
AATTTGGTTAACAGCTTTTTTCCCATTTGCTCTAAAGACATTGGTTCCCATGAGCTATAGCTTTTTTGAATAATTATGGGAAACAAATATAGCAGTCCTAACTAGGTCATAACATCAAGATCCTTACTAGACTTGGCTTTCAATGTACTCAATTTCCACAAGCTATTTAGGATTGCTATAGAGCTAACCGTATTTTATCGCAAGGAAAAACTATCCCACACTAAATTAAATTGACTATAAATTCCAATTTTACGTAAGTCCTGGAAGGAGGATTACACTGCTGTCGGATTTTGCCATCCGCTGTATCTAATATATTTAAGATATGTTTAATATATATTTAAAAATTATTTCTGTTTATCAAGTTAAGTTACTACCCAGAAGACGATCAAAGCCTAGGGATTTAGGATGAAGTTAGGGTTTGTTTGATGGTGTCTCCTGATTGCGGTGAGGTGATCAAGATGGGTCGGTGTTCTTCTGTGTCTGTAATTTACGACGATCGCTTCATGCTCCATGAGGTGGGAACCTTTCACCCGGAAAAACCAGAAAGGTTAAAGGCCGTCACCACAGCCCTCCATCAAGTAGATTGGCGCGATCGCGTTCAGTGGCTGAAACCGAGGGAGTTGGAGCAGCGTAATCCTCTGGAGTGGATTCGCCAAGTCCATGATGGAGAATACATTCAGCAGTTAGCCCATCTTACGGCGGAGGGAGGAGGCCAGATCGATGGAGATACCCCGTCTCAGCCCATAGTTATAAAGTGGCCTTGTTGGCGGTAAATGCCTGGCTAGACGGAGTTGATCGGGTGGTAGATGAGGGAGAACCCACTTTTGTGTTGGCTCGGCCTCCTGGCCACCATGCCACCCAATATACGGGCATGGGTTTTTGTTTGTTTAGTAATGCGGCGATCGCGGCTACCTATGCCTTAAGTTTAGACTCGATTCGACGGGTGGCCATTCTGGATTGGGATGTACACCACGGCAATGGGACGGAAAATATTGTGCAGCATAACCCCCATATTATTTATTGCTCCTTACATCAATACCCCTGTTATCCCGGCACAGGAAAAGCTAGCTTTACGGGGGTATTTAATACCATTCTCAATATTCCCATCGCCCCAGGTGCCGCCCGAGAACCATACAGTAAAGCCTTTGAGCAGCAAGTGATTCCTTTCATTGAAACCTTTAAACCGGATTTATTAATTGTGAGTGCGGGCTATGATGCCAACGAAGACGATCCCTTAGCTAGTATGAATCTCCAACCAGAGGATTACGGTTTGTTTACCGCCTATTGTCACCAATTATGCGATCGCGTTTTATTTGGTTTAGAAGGGGGCTATGATTTCCCCTCCCTAGGGCGATCGGTGGTGGAAACCCTCAAAGCCTGCTTAATCTAAACCCGTAAGTAATACCAAATCTTGAAATCAGGATGACAGATTAAGATCTTAGGGCTGTGGGAAGTCCAAGTCCGACAATAATGTCAAAACTTAATCTATCACTGCATCTATCACTGCATTTTTTTGATTTAGGTTTTGGATTTAGGTTTTTGAGTTGGGATCAAAACCCTCAGTTATAGTCACTTTAATTGAGTATGGGATGGGATGGAATGAGATGTTTTTTTCCTGATATGGAATGCTTGCAGCTTTATTTGTTT
The DNA here is from genome assembly GCA_012033095.1 of Synechococcaceae cyanobacterium RL_1_2. Lineage (GTDB taxonomy): Bacteria > Cyanobacteriota > Cyanobacteriia > Cyanobacteriales > JAAUPO01 > JAAUPO01. The sequence continues at coordinate 1,648 of JAAUPO010000065.1, forward strand.
CCCGTAATCATTCAAAAAGACTATAAAATATAGTTTCATTTCCCCCCAATCCTTTTGCTGTATCGATTTAAGGATTAAAAGGATAACGTATTATTAATCCCATTCAGCCCCTAGGGTTTTCGCTAGCCAAAATTCAAAGGAACGAATCCCAAACAGACGGTTATGGCCCATGGGTTGTACTAGTACCGTAAACATTCCCAACCGATTACCCGCCACCACATCCGTAAACAGACGATCACCCACCATGGCCACCTGCTCAAACGGCAAATCCATTTCCTGGGCGGCGGCCTTCAGTTTGCGACGGGAGGGCTTACTCGCGCCTAGAAAATAGGGTAAATCCAACGCCTTCGCGATCGAGCCGATGCGATCCTCACTTAAATTATTGCTAACTAGCCATATGGGAAAATGGCTTTTCATGGAATCTGACCATTGCAACAGTTCCGGTGGGGTCGCTCTTACCCCAAAAGGCACAAGGGTTTCGTCCACATCCAAAATCAACCCCGCCACCCCGTTGGTTTTGAGTATGTCTGGGGTTAAACCTAAAATGTTATCCCCAAGGACGAGGCTAGGTTGTAGCAATTTCATAGGGTTAGGGTTTTTGAACTTGAATAACTTGGACACTTCCACCGGCATGAAGCTGATGTTTAACTACAGTAAAGCCAATGGGGGTTAATTGCTCACCTAAATCGGTTTTGAGGAGTTGCCAAGCTGTTTCCGTTTCAAATAACGCTAAAAATAGGGCTAAACCAGGAAAATAAATGGGGTTGTGGGGTTGGTGAAAATCAACGATCACGAATAAACCTTGGGGCTTAAGTACTCGAAATACTTCTTTAAAAATACTTTGGAGTTGGTCTGGGGTCATTTCATGCATAGCGGCACTACTATGCACCAGATCAAAACTTTGATCCGGTAACTCCATCACTTCCGCTCTACTTTGAACGTAGGTGGCTTGGGGTACTCTGCTTTGGGCCCGTTGTAGGGCGATCGGGGATAAATCCAATCCTGTAACTTGTGCGGAATATTGGGCTAACACTTGGGTGGTTTGGCCCGCCCCACAACATAAATCTAAAACCTTAGTGTCCCGGTTAATGGTTAAACCCTCTAGGGGTAAATGGCGAAATCGGTTTTCCCCTCCCACTGCGATCGTGGCTAGCTTAGAAATACCATCGTAAAGCCATTCATAACGGTAGCTGAGGGGCCGCAGGAAGGTTGCCATAAATTGTGCTGGTGGGGTGAAGTAGAATGTAGGTGAAAGGGGAAGATTAATGCAAAAATTATCGAAACATTAAAGAATCAAGAAAAAGAAAATCAAACCTTAGGAAATCTTGTTACAATTATTAAATCAATTAAATGATTCAACACAGTAGAACACTAATCTAAACATAAAGACTATGGGTCGTGTAGGGGTATTACTGCTCAATCTCGGTGGGCCAGAAAAATTAGAAGATGTTCGGCCTTTTTTGTTCAATCTCTTCTCAGATCCAGAAATTATTCGCTTACCCATTCCCGCGTTTCAGAAGCCCCTAGCCTGGTTTATCTCGACCCTCAGAGCGAAGAAGTCCCAGGACAATTATAAAGAAATTGGCGGTGGTTCCCCCCTACTGAAAATTACCCAAGAACAGGCCGATGCTCTACGCCATAGTTTTCAAGTTAAGGACGAGGCCATTGATGTTTATATTGGGATGCGCTATTGGAACCCCTTCACCGAAGAAGCGATCGCCCAAATTAAACGCGATCGCATCAACAAATTAGTAGTATTACCCCTCTATCCCCATTTCTCCATTAGCACCAGTGGCTCCAGCTTCCGTGTGATCGAAAAAATGTGGCAGGAAGATGCGGAACTACGGCAGATCGACTATACCCTGATCCCCTCCTGGCACGATCATCCCACCTATATTGACTCCATGGCGAAACTCATCGCCGATAAGTTAACACAATGCCCTAACCCCGAAAAAGTACATATCTTTTTCAGCGCCCATGGTGTGCCCCAAAGTTACGTAGATGAAGCCGGAGACCCCTACCAAGAGCATATTGAGCAATGTACCCGGCTAATTATGCAAAAGCTTAATCATAGTAATGACCATACCCTAGCCTATCAAAGTAAAGTGGGGCCGGTAGAATGGCTTAAACCCTATACCGATGAAGCATTGATCGAATTAGGCCGAAAGCATTAAAGACATTTTAATGGTGCCCATCAGTTTCGTCTCAGAACATATCGAAACCCTACAAGAAATTGATATTGAATATCGGGAAGTCGCGGAGGAAGCGGGCATTACTAATTTTAATCGTGTCCCTGCCCCCAACACCGATGAGCTATTCATCCAAGCCCTAACCGAATTGGTAGAAGATTCCCTAGAAGCTCCGCCCTGTACCTTCGATCGCGTGCAGCATCCGAAGAAAAATATGAAAATGTATCCCCAAGAACGATGGCAATGGGGCCTTACCCCGATCGCAGAAGTGTGGAATGGTCGGTTTGCCATGTTAGGATTTTTAGCCTTACTAGCAGAGATGGTGAGTGGCCGGGGCCCTCTTCACTTTGTTGGCTTAATGTAATCCATAATCCAATCTTGGCGGCGATTTAGTTCATGACGTTTGTCTCCCTGGTGTATGGGGCATTTATTGTCCTGAGTTTAATAATTTATTGGGGGGTAACTCGTTATTATCCCCAGTTGCGGATCTGGCTGTTACTCGGCAGTAGCATTGCCTTTTACTATTTTCTTCAGGCGGAATATATTCCCCTGTTATTAATAGGGGCTTTGATTAACTGGTGGTTTGGCAAAATGATCGCCAAGCAATACCAAGCCAGGGATAGTTACCGAGATAAAATCGCCAAAAACACAGAATATTGGCAGGAACTACAGGATTTTTGGAATGGTCAATCCACCCAAATTCTGACCTTTGGCATTTTACTAAACGTTACCCTCTTACTATTGTTTAAATATGTCCCCTTTGGCCTCCAGACCATCAATGATCTGGTGGGTGTGCCGTGGGCCCAAACAGGGGCGATGTGGGTGGATCAAAATTGGTGGTGCCCCTGGGTATTTCCTTTTTTACGTTTGAAAATATTGCCTATCTCATCGACGTGTACCGGGGAGCTCCGGCCAGCAAAAATGCCATCAACTACATCAGCTATAAATTATTTTTTCCGAAGTTAATTTCTGGCCCCATTACCCGCTACCACTCCTTTGTGAATGAAGTTGGTGGGGTGAAGTTTCCCTCGATCGCGCACTGGAGTGAAGGTTTATGGTTAATTGCGTTTGGGGCTGTAAAAAAGGTTTTAATTGCCGATCGCTTAGGGATCTTAGTCGAGTTAGCCTTTAGCAACATCGAACGGGCCGGCAGCGGGGATCTGTTGGTTGCCACCATTGCCTATGGTTTACAGCTATACCTAGATTTTAGTGGTTATGTGGATATGGCCCGGGGCACTGCCAAATTATTTGCCATTGATTTACCCCAAAATTTTGATTTTCCCTACTTCAGTGAGAGTTTATCGGTCTTTTGGCGACGGTGGCATATTACCCTAGGGGATTGGTTACGGAATTATCTTTACTTTCCCCTGGGTGGCTCCCGTCAAGGATTAGTTAAAACTTGCCTCAATCTGTTTACCGTTATGGCGATCGCGGGGATTTGGCATGGGGCTTCCTGGGGTTACATTTTATGGGGGGTCATCCATGGTGTGGGCCTAATTCTCCATCGTTTGACCAAAGAACTGAGCGATCGTTATCGATGGTTAGAACGGTGGTGGCAATCCGTGGGGGGAATAATATGCGGATGGCTCTTAACCCAAGGGTTAGTGTTTTTAGCATGGATTCCTTTCCGGCTACCGAATCTACAGGAATCAACCTTAGTGTATAGCCACCTATGGAACTACGGCGGCGATGTTCAGTTTGTAGAAAAAGTCTATGGCGAAGGCTTAGGGCTCGAAAGGGAATATGTAATTTTGTTGATGATTATGGTGATAGCGTTGATGGGATTAAGCTATCTAGTTAGAAAGATTTGGCAGCTACGCCTTAATTGGCCCGTACAGTTGATCCTGGTGCCCATCGTCCTATATTGCGTATGGCTATTCGCGCCGGAGGGGGATTTACCCTATATCTATTTCGATTTTTAAGTAATAACCTAATCCTCCCGTGGAGTTAGATACAATAATCATGAATGGTTATTAAAAGATAGGTGACATCGGTTTATTAGGGTTAAGGTTAGGGCAAAGACAATAGTTTTTGCTTGTGATCAGTTTTAGAGAACGGATACGCAATTGATGATGGGTTCCCAAGAGCAGTTATTTGAAATGATTTTTGAACATACTCCCTTAGGGATGTTCACCCTCGATCGCCGGGGCTATTTTTTGCGAGTAAACCGCCAGTTTTGTGCGATGGTGGGCTACAGCCGAGGGGACATTATTGATCGGATTGGTTCCTATCAAAATTTAATTGTCGATGGTAACAACGAGGATCTTCAGGAGCTTCATGAGCTTCAGGATGTAACTGGCTTAGCCCAGGAACCCCCACCCTTGGGGACGAACAACAAATTAATTCGCCATCTACGTTGTCAGGGGGGCCAGGAATTAGCGGTGCATCTAACCCTCATGGGGCTGGGCCAGGCCCCTCAGGAACCAAATATCAATGATGGTTTAGGGGATTTAATCTGGGGCATCATTGAACACCATGGCACCGATGACCTAGGGGATCAAACCCTAGCGGACAATTTACCCCAATATATTTATCGTCTCGATCTAGAGGGCAAATTAACCTATGGTAATAGGGCTTTTTTGGATAGTATTGGTTTGAATTTAACCACTGCCATGGGTAAAACCTACGCTGAGTTGTATCCCCCCGCGATCGCCGATCGCTATCAAACCCTTTATCGTCAGACCATCGAACAAGGAGAGCCGAAGGAAACCGTGGAAGCCTACCCCCGCAACGGCGATGGGGATTACCACCAAATGAAGTTAACCAACATTCCCCTTAAAAATGAGCAACAACAAATCATTGGGATGCAGGGTATTTTTTGGGATATCTCCAAAATTAAGCAAACGGAGAAAATACTTCGTCAACAATTAAAGCGAGAAATATTTTTATCAGGCATTACGGAAAGGATTCGCAAATCCCTCAATTTAGAAGAAATTTTAACCACCAGCGTGGGAGATATTCGCGAAATTTTAGAGGTGGATCGGGTGATTATTTGCAGTGCCCTACCAGAAAATTTAGGGATTTGTCACCAGGAGTCGGTGAAACCCCCTTGGCCATCCATGAAAGGGCAGACGTTACCCCTGACTAATCTTGATGATGGTCAAAACCAATCCTATCACCATGGTCAGATGGGTATTGTGGAGGATACAACGGCTACTGCTTGGCCATTGGATTATGCCGCCTTTGTGGAAGAGTATCAGATCAAAGCGGAAATGACTGCCTCCCATTTAGTGGGGGACAAATTATGGGGTTTATTGATGGCCCATCAATGTGGCCAAACGAGATCGTGGCATCCCTTCGAAATTGATTTACTCCAACAATTAGCGACCCAAACGGCGATCGCGATCCACCAAAGCCAACTCTATGAAACCACGAAACAACAGGCCCAACGGGAAAAGTTACTCAATGAAGTCATTGAAAGTATTCGCCATAGCTTAAGCCTCCATAAGATTTTACCCAGGGCAGCCCAAGCGATCCTCAATGCTTTTTCCGCTAAATTAACCCTAGTGGGCATATGTGATTGTAAACAAAAAACCTTACAAACCTTTGTTACTGCCGTACCACCGACCCAACAGGATATGCCCAACGAGGTGCTCGCTACTATCCATGACTTTTATTTAAAAGATATTTATACCAGTGACCAGATTTTAGCCCTTAGTAATCTGCAAGAATTAAATCCTCCCCCCAGTCCGGAACTACGGGCCCAACTACATCAATATGAATTAGGGAGTGTGCTCGCGATCGCAATTAAATTTGAATCGGAGGTGTGCGGCGTTCTTAGCATTTACCATCATGATGGCTATCGATGGTCTGAAAATGATGAGATTTTAATTAAGGAGCTTGCCAATCAATTAGCGGTGGCAATCCAACAGGGTCAATTGTATGCCCAACTCCAAGAGGCCAATGCGGAATTAAAAAAACAGGTTTCCCTCGATGGTCGTAACCCCAGGTGGCAAATCGTCGGCGTTTTGATCAATTTTTTAACCAGGAATGGCGACGATGTTCCAGGGAAGAACAATCCCTATCCTTAATTTTGGGAGACATTGATCATTTTAAATTGTTCAATGATAACTATGGTCACCAAGAAGGCGATCGCTGTCTTAAGGAAGTAGCCCAAACCCTGGAAGCCTGCATTAAACGTCCTGGGGATTTAGTGGCCCGCTATGGTGGGGAAGAATTTGTCATTGTTTTACCCAACACCACTAAAGAAGGAGCGATCCATTTTGCCCAAACCATTCGTCAAGCTATTCATCACCTCAATGTTCCCCATCACTATTCCTTAACTAGCGATCGCGTAACCATGAGTTTAGGATTATCCTCAGTGGTACCAACCCCAGGGGCTAATTATTTAGACTTTTTAGCCTGTGTGGGATCAAGCCCTCTATAGTGCTAAACATCAAGGCCGCGATCGAGCTGTGTTCCATTACTTTTACACCATCAAACAATGAAATGCTTCGGCTCAACCGGATCTTAAGCTCCAGAATCATCATCGGGTTAATTTTCCACTAATCCCCATTCCCCCTAGTGCATTGTCAAATAATAATTCTAGGGTTGACCATTCCTGAATCTATCTCCGGAATCTATCTCGGTGCATGGGTTGTGGAAAGTTAGAACCATAATTTTTGGTAGTCCTATACAAGTAAGAATCAGGAAGATTAAACCCCTTGATAATCAATTATCCTAGGTCTAAATATCCTTACAGCTTTAGCACTA
>JAAUPO010000066.1 GCA_012033095.1 Synechococcaceae cyanobacterium RL_1_2
GTGTTGATTAAGTCTGATGGCGGTTGATGTTAAAACGTGTTTGAAAAGTATCAAATGTTGTGGAGTCGCCCCCTAAATCCCCCAAGTTGGCGAACTTTATTGCTTAAAATTTAGGTAATTTCCCCCAGACTGGGGGGCAAGGGGGGGCTTTTCAAACACATTCTTAGGGATAGATCGCGATCGCTGCTCCCCTAGCAGCCCTACCACCATAAGTCGTGATTAGTCGTAGCCGTATTTGAATTTTTTGGATTTTTTGAATTTTTTGGATTTTTCAGCTCAGAAGATCTTGATTTACTGAATCTCAGAATCTTGTTATAGTTACAAACCAAGAGTAATTTCACCAATCGTAAGCGGGACTGGCGGAATTGGTAGACGCGCTAGATTCAGGTTCTAGTGTCCTGATGAAGGACTTTCGGGTTCAAGTCCCGAGTTCCGCATTATCTTTTTCCTTTGTATGATCACTAGCCGTCAAAATCCCCTGGTTAAACAATTTAAAAATTGCATCGTTCCCAAGAACGTCATCGCCAAGGATTAATTTATTGGAGGGTACTAATTTAATGACGGCGATCGCTGACCATGATTACCCCTTAGAGGTGCTTTGTTATACAGAGCAATGGGGGGAACACCATGGGGATCTACTAGAACACCTATTAACGTTAAGTCAGCGTCACGAAATAATTAGCCCAGATCTAATTTCCCTTATTTCGACTACCGTTAATGCCGATGGAGTTGCCGCGATCGCCCAACCGCGATCGGCAAATCTAAGCACCAATCCCGATACTTCACCTCCCGTTAAGCTGGGTTTAGTCCTCGAAACGATTCAAGATCCAGGCAATGTGGGCACCATTTTCCGTACAGCGGCGGCGGCAGGAGTGGATCACCTCTGGTTAAGTACTGATTGCGCTAACCCCGAAAGTCCTAAGGTTTTAAGAGCTTCCGCCGGGGCTTGGTTACAATTACCCTGGTCAATGGTGGAGGATGTACCCAGCTTGATTCGTCAGCACCAGAGCCACGGCACCCAAATTATTGGCACTTCTTCCCATAGTCATCAATCCTATTGGGCCCTAAACTTTAACTCCCCAACCCTCATGGTGATTGGCAATGAAGGAGCAGGGTTAAGCCCGGAAGTATTAAGGCTTTGTGATCATCAAGCCATGATCCCTGTTGCTCCAGGGGTGGAGTCTTTAAATGCTGCGATCGCTACAGCCCTCATGCTCTACGAAGCCAAACGCCAAATCACCCATTAACCAATTACTACAATCCATTACCACCGCTCACTATTCATGGTTCAGAATTATAGTCAATTTAATTTAGTATGGGGTGGCTGTTCCTCTCAATGGAATGTTTTCAGATCTATTTGTTTCCCCTAATTATTTAAAAAGACTATAAATCAGAATTAACAAGGAAAATATTGGATTGGGATTGAAGGAAAAGCCATCGTCAACATCGTAGCCCTGGGTTATGGCCCATTACCTTAACTAACGATTAACCATCAACTAGGAGGGAGTGTCATCAATTAGCCTTAAAACGTTGATCCTGAGCCAGGTTCAGAAAGTATAGTTTTAAACTGATGAAATCCTTAGCAAAGAAGAGTTTCAGGTTTAATGATGACAGACCCTAGTACTCCATGGCATAAATTTATGCCCTAATACTCAATTAGCAGTAAATAGCATTACGTCTTACGTCCTTACTCCTTAAGGAATAGAAAATAGATTGCAAATTTACGCTAGACAATACTAGGGTTAGGGGGCATTAACCAGGAAAAACGAGAATAGCTCAAATAACTTACCCAAACAACTTCCCTAAATAACTTAATTTTCTATTCCATTGATTTTTCCCCTCCTTCCTGGATAATTAGGGAGGATCTTTGGACTTCAGGGGGGCAGGAGATTATTGGCTAAACTTAACATTATTAACCCTATCCTGGATTAAATGCACGATTGTTAATAAAATTTGATAATGTACCCTAAATAAATATTTTTCATGAGGATAGGAAAGTGGATATTGTTATTGGTCGTGGTAAAACCGCTCGACGAGCTTACGGCATTGATGAAATTGCCTTAGTACCTGGAAATAAAACCATTGACCCTAGCGTTCCTGATACTAGCTGGGAAATTGGTAACATCAAACGGGATATTCCTATTATTGCCAGTGCCATGGATGGAGTTGTGGATGTCAAAATGGCAGTCCTGCTTTCTGAGTTAGGTTCAATGGGGGTAATTAATTTAGAGGGAATTCAAACCCGTTATGCGGAGCCGAACCCCATCCTCGATAAAATTACTAGTGTGGGGAAAGAGGAGTTTGTCCATTTGATGCAGGAATTGTATCAAGAACCCATCAAACCGGAATTAGTAAAGAAAAGAATTGTTGAAGTTAAAGAGGCTAACGCGATCGCTGCGGTCAGTTTAACCCCTGCCGGTGCAATTAAATATGGTCAGGTGGTAGCAGACGCGGGGGCTGATCTGTTATTTATCCAAGCAACGGTGGTTTCCACTAACCACATTGCCGACTCCAGCGTTACCCCCCTAGATCTTAAAAAATTATGCCAAGACATGCCCATGCCCGTGATCTTAGGTAATTGCGTCACCTATGATGTTACCCTAGAACTCATGAGAGCTGGCGCAGCAGGGGTATTAGTGGGTATTGGGCCCGGAGCAGCTTGTACTTCTAGGGGCGTATTAGGGGTCGGTGTTCCCCAAGCTACGGCTACAGCAGATTGTGCAGCGGCTAGGGATGATTTTTACAAAGAAACCGGTACCTACGTGCCCATCATTGCGGACGGGGGGATTGTTACTGGCGGTGACATTTGTAAATGTATTGCCTGCGGTGCGGACGCGGTCATGATTGGTTCCCCGATCGCGAGGGCAGAAGAAGCCCCTGGTCGCGATTATCATTGGGGCATGGCAACCCCTAGCCCCGTGTTACCCCGTGGTACCCGAATCAAAGTGGTACCACCGGTACCATCAAAGAAATTATGACTGGGCCAGCCAAGCTAGACGATGGTACCCATAATTTGCTGGGGGCACTCAAAACCAGCATGGGAACCCTCGGAGCCCAAACCATTAAAGAAATGCAACAGGTTGAAGTGGTAATTGCGCCTTCTCTCCTCACGGAGGGTAAGGTTTTACCAAAAAGCTCAACATTTAGGCATGGGTAAATAACAAATAAGCAAAATCCCTAAGAGGATGCTTGCTCCACCGAAAAAGTTAGTTAGGTGGGTTAGTCACCCACCCTACAAGATTGACTTTTCACCTTATTCAATATTGTGGATTTGGTACAATTCACCATTAAAAAATCCCTATAACCTTTGATCTTTAATGATTAGGCCTAGGGATTTTTTTACGCTAATTTTTTAGATTTTTTAGGAGAGATAACCTAATTCCGTTAACTTATCCATTACCTTCTGAACGCTTTCATCTAACTCTTCTAAATCGGTGCGACATTCCAATTCAGGATTAAGGGGAGCTTCATAGGGATCATCAATGCCAGTAAAGCTTTTAATTTCTCCGGCCCGAGCTTTTTTGTATAAACCCTTAACGTCCCTTTCTTCGCACACACTCAAAGGTGCATTAACAAATACTTCTACAAAATCACCAATTTTGTTGCGAACTTCTTCCCTAATTTCCCGGTAAGGGGAGATCGCAGACACAACAACAATAACGCCATTACGGGTCAAAAGATGGGCTACAAATCCGATGCGACGAATATTTTCATCGCGATCGGCCTTGCTGAAACCTAAACCTTTAGTTAGATTTTCCCGGACAATATCACCATCGAGAATTTCAAACCCTAAGCCTTTTTCTTCTAGTTTTTTAGAGAAAGCTTGGGTAATAGTGGTTTTTCCTGCGCCACTTAAGCCAGTAAACCAGACAGTAACTCCTTTTTGACCCATAGTTATTGTGTTTAATTAATTGTTTTTAATAAAAGTTAACAAGTATGTTTAATTAAACCATAGAGCCGTCGGGATACTTTTGTTTATGTCATCGATCGCTCCCTAACCGCTAAAATTGTTACGATTTACGAAGTGATCTTGCTTTATGATTGAAGCTGTTGTTTATCTTGGTTTGGGTATAATCTTTGACGTTTGAATGTGCTTACCTATTGGTATCCCATGGCAGTAGAGACCCGCGCCATGGTTTGATGTTGCAGGAAGTGGCGATCGCTTTTAAGCAAGCTTTAAGTTCCCAACCAGTATTGGTAAAAGCCTCTTCTAGTAGTGGTGGATGTGGGTTAGAGCCTGTGGTTCAAACTGCGGCTTTAGAGTTAGGTTTAGAGCCTCTCCACCAAGAAATTTTAAAAGCGATCGCATTAGCCCAACGCCAAGGAAAAACCAAGTTGGTGATCGTACCCCTGTTTTTATCGGCGGGGGTACACGTCCACACGGATATTCCCGAAGAAGTGGCCTTAGCTAGTAGTAAAATCGACTTTCCCATTACCCTTAGCCCCTTTTTTGGTAGTTACCCCAATCTCAATGAACTGTTAGCGAACAAGTATGAACAACTAGGGGGGGATGGACAAATTTTATTGGCCCATGGTACAACCCATAGCTCTGGCCGTGCGAAATTAGAGTTAAGGGCGATGATGTTAGGGGCTTCTAACGCTTATACCAGTATGGAACCATCCCTAGAGCAGCAGGTACAAACACTGATCATGGCCGGTAAAACCCGTATCGCGATCGTGCCCTACTTCCTCTTTCCTGGCCGCATTTTAGACAGAGTACATCAACAAATACAAAATTTACAGCGTCAATATCCTAAAGTAAATATATTAACGTCGGGGGTGTTGGCCACTCCTGAGGAAATTGCTTTTATGATGGTAGGGGAGTTAGGCCAATGAGTGTGGGTAAAGTGTATTTGGTCGGTGCCGGCCCTGGGGATCCGGGACTCTTGACCCTAAAAGGCAAAGAAATATTACAAATGGCCGATGTGGTGGTGCATGATGCCCTAGTCAGCCCTGAAATTTTGGCCATGATCAATCCCCAGGCCATCGTGATTGATAGTGGCAAACGGAGGGGCCTCCATTCCCGTCCCCAGGATGAAACAAACGAAATTTTGACAGCACAAGCCCAGCACCACGCGATCGTGGTCAGACTGAAAGGGGGAGATCCTTTTACCTTTGGTCGGGGTGGAGAAGAAATGGAGTTTTTGATTAGAGCGGGGGTTTCCGTCGAAGTGGTGCCTGGGGTGACCTCTGGCATTGCCGCTCCGGCCTATGCCCATATTCCCATCACCCATCGTAACTATAGTTCTTCCGTTACCTTCGTCACTGGCCACGAATCCGCAGGGAAGTATCGGCCAGAGGTCAATTGGTCTGCCCTTGCCCAGGCTTCTGAAACCATCGTCATCTATATGGGTATCCATAATTTACCCACCATCGTGGCTCACCTGAGAACAGCCGGCTTAGAAGCAAGTACCCCGATCGCCTTAATCCGTTGGGGGACTACATCAAAACAGGAAGAATTAATTGGTTCCTTGGGTACGATTGTCACCCAGGTAGAGCAAACGGAATTCAAGTCCCCAGCGATCGCGGTGGTGGGAAATGTGGTCAATTTTCGTAACGCGGTCAGTCCAGTTTCGGTAGAGATACAGGATGAGGGACTGGATTGTTAAAGGAGGATACAGCCTGGAAAGCATTGTTAAGGATCGTGAATTAAATAACTTAGAAATTTGTAGGGTATCCTTCAAGGGAGCGTAGCCCATCGATATTTAAGTTTTAGATGTTATTAAATTCTTATTCCTAAACAAGCGTTGAACCGATTTTTGATAAAAGTAGCGGCAAAACCTTATCTGAGCAAGCTTTTTAAGGATATACCCTCCCCTTAGAAACCATTGCCCAATTGAGTACATTGAAAGCCAAGTCTAGTAAGGATCTTCATCCTATGACCTAGTTAGGACTGCTATAGGGCTTACAAATATCATTCCTCTATTTTCTTTTGAGCTATGACCACATAAAAGGGGTCTTTTCCTTGCACTCCAAACATCTGCATGAACATCGGTAAATTAGAAGGTTTGAAAATTACTTCTGGCTCCTTAAACTGTTCCGTCACTCGAAAGTAGTTTTGACTAATTCCACTCGGCCTCGATCGTTGTTGTCTCGCCAAACGGCGATCGCTTTTTGGGAAAACATCCGATTAGAAAAACTAACAATGACTTGACCTCCTGGCTTGAGGATCCGGGCCAATTCCCTCAGGAGGCGATCGGGATATTGCAAATATTGAATCGAAACACAGATCAAGATCCCATCAAATTCTTCATTGGGAAAGGATAATTGGGGATCTAAATTTAAGTCCTGAATAAAATAATGATCTAAACGAGGATTTTTTCCTAACTCTTCCCCATTCATGCCGTGACCTTCTACATGGCTATAGGTAATATCCTCCGGTAAGTGAGAAACCCAGCTACTCATCAAGTCCAAAATTTTGCTTCCTGGGGTGAGTCGCTCTCGATAGACCTTGGTCAAGTCCCTAATAAAATCATCATCGACATGGGTCACAAACCGAGGGTAATCATAAAATTCGCGATCGGGGGACTTATCAAATTTTGTCCCGTTGCTGTGGAGTCAAAAACATGGATCAAAACCCATAAAAAATTAAAAACTAACCATGGAAAATCAGGTGGCAATTACATCCCAAAACAAAAATTCCTTTACATATCTTAATCAAGCTATCCTAGAGATGCCATTTCATTGTGCTTTTTTGATCTAGTTATCTAGTTATCTAGTTATCTAGTTTTTTGTCCAATCAAGCTCAATTTACTAAGTACTGAGTATGATTAATCCTGTGGAATTTCCATTAAAAATGCTAATTTTCCATGGCTACCTTGAGAATTAAGCTTTATTGGCCTGGATCTTTCCCCCAAATTCTTGACCTTCCTAACTTAAATTATTGTCATCCTTCCCAATAGTTTTCGCTAACCCTAGAGTTTCCATTTATTCCTATGGCCCAATCTCCGTTAGACGATCGCCCATCCCAACCCAATTCCCAAGAAGAAGCCCTCAACCATGTGCCTTCCTCTGCCAAAACTTCTGGGGTTAATGAGTTCCTTGGGGATATGGTGCCCAAAAACTTTCCCCCCGCGTCCTATTTTTACGAAAAAGAACAGGATGATCTAACACCGGGATTAACGTTTACCGCCATTGTTATCACTTTAATTGGCCTGTTAACGGGCAATGGCTGGTTAGGTTTAACCGGGACGATGGTCACTTTGTTTTTGTCCCTAAAGGTGATTTTTCCAGCCATTAAATCTTGGTTTGATAAATTTCTCACCAATGAGGAACGGGTAACCTTTGTAGCTGTGCTTGGGATCTTGATCGCCATCGTCGGACTGCTCAAATATACAGGGATTTACCATCTAGTGGATGTGTGGTTAACCCAATTTAAATATGATGAGTTTGGCTCCTGGGCAGAATGGGTGGGAGCGTTGGGACAAATTCTAATTGCGTTATTAGCGGTGTATGTGGCTTGGCAACAATACGTAATTTCTAGGGAATTGACCATTCAACAAAATCGGATTACCCAACAGCAAACCATTGATACCTATTTTCAAGGCATTTCTGAGCTAGCCCTCAACGAAGAAGGCCTATTAGAAGATTGGCCCCAGGAAAGATCGATCGCTGAAGGTCGCACAGCAGCCCTCCTTAGTAGTGTGGATAGTGCGGGGAAAAGTAAGATTTTAAGATTTTTATCCCAATCTCGATTAATTACCCCCCTCATGCGCGATCGTCATTTAGGCCGAGCCATTTTAGACGGTAGCGGCGGTTATGCTGAAGATCGCCGTTATGGGATTCGGGTGATTAATTTAGGGGTAATGTTAGCCGGTACAGATTTATCCAAGCAAGATTTACGCTGGACTGACCTAAGTGAAGCCAATATGGTCAGGGCCGATCTTAGCCATTGCGATTTAGTAAAAGCCAATTTGAGCCGCACGGTTTTATATGAATCCAATTTAGCTGGTGCGGATATTAAGGGGATGAAGCTGTTTTACGGTCAATTAGACCACGCCAGCCCCAGAAGTCGCACCCATGCCCCTGATTATGATACGGGGGCCTATACCGGCGCAGTGGTGGAGAATGTTAATTTTAAAGGGGTGAAGCGCATGGATGAACAACAGCGTTACTATTGTTGCTCCTGGTGTGGGGAACAGTCCCGCAAAACTATTCCTGGTGGTTGCGAAGGTATTCCCAATCGTTTAGGACGATAATTCATTTATCCAATATCCAACCAAAGTTGTTGAACTTTTTAGCCGTAGCGATCCCTCTAATACCAAAACCGTTTTGTTTAGGGTCTGTCATCATTAAACCTGAAACTCTTCTTAGCGAAGGATTTCAGTTTAAAACTATACTTTCTGAACCTGGCTCAGGATCAACGTTTTAATGCTAATTGATGACATTCCCTAGTATGGGAAAATAATCTTTATCTCAATTGTCGCTGAGATTAAGAGCTGATTTATAAAGCTGCCCCCAATTCTGGGGGGAGAAATTCATGAAAAATTATTACAAAGTCCCCCAAATTGCGGGGACTTACTT
>JAAUPO010000067.1 GCA_012033095.1 Synechococcaceae cyanobacterium RL_1_2
CAATTTAATTTAGTATGGGGTGGCTGTTCCTCTCAATGGAATGTTTTCAGATCTATTTGTTTCCCCTAATTATTTAAAAAGACTATAATTGGCTGTCTGCAATTTCGCTGACTTAACTTTAAATCTTAACTTTAAATTAAGACTTAAAGCTTAGAGGGGGACAAGTAGGATTAAAGCTTTGTAGAAGAAGACTTGTAGCGATCAATTTTTGTGAAAAATTAAACCGTAAACCAGCATCAAAATTAATTCACAAACGAAAAATCAACCTTTTCCCTGAATAAGGTTTTTGTCCTGTGGTTAGCAACCAGGATAGCCTTGGGTTTTATTGCTTGTTTCCGATGAGGTATAACAACGCCATTCGAATGGCCACACCACTAGTTACTTGATCTGAAATCAAACTGAATGCTTCATCATCCATCAAGGCTGAACTAATTTCTACCCCTCGATTGACGGGCCCGGGGTGTAATATTTTGACCGTCTCTTGGCAGAGGTTGAGACGATCGTGGGTTAGGCCATAGCGATCGTGGTATTCCCTAGCACTAGGTAACAGATGGCTCACCATGCGTTCTTTTTGTAGCCGTAAGGTCATGACAAAATCAGCATCCTGCAAAGCTTCTTTTAGATCCCAGGTTACCTGCATCATCCGATCTTTACCCCAAGCTTGGCCCAGGGCTTTGGGCACCAACGTGGGGGGGCCACATAACCACACATCTGCCCCCGTGGCGGTTAAACTCCAAATATTAGAACGGGCAACCCGGGAATGGAGAATATCCCCTAAAATTACTACTTTTTTCCCTGCTAGTAATTCTGCTCGAGGTTGTTGGGGGTCGAGTTGGGTGGTGATGGTAAATAAATCCAGTAACGCTTGGGAAGGGTGGGCATGTTGGCCATCCCCGGCATTCAGCACACTTACCCCCGCATTCAAACGATCCATTTCTGTGGCGATCGCGAGGGGCACGCCGGCTTCACGATGACGGATCACCATCACATTCGTCCCCATCGCTAGATAGGTTTTCGCGGTATCTAAAATAGTTTCCCCTTTACTGAGGGAAGAACTACCAGGATTAAAATTAATTACGTCTGCTGATAACCGTTTAGCGGCTAATTCAAAACTACTACGGGTGCGGGTGGACGGCTCAAAAAATAAATTTGCCACCATCTGCCCCTGGAGAGCCGGCACTTTTTTGGTGCGGGTGGAGAGAACTTGACGGAAACCAGCAGCGGTGGTAAGAACTTCGTTATATTCTTTGAGGGTAAATTTATCGAGGGAAAGAATGTGGGAATAGGATGGGTTCATAACTGTCTGAAGGCACTTGCGGAACACAACCCTTTACCCTTGAAGATATAAGGGGCATTTTACGATGGAGGTTGCCAACGATCATGAATCATATCAGAAAATACAGCATGGCCTTGTTGCTACTAATGGCCCTGGCCATTTCCTTAAAAATGGATGTTTTTGCCCAAAAATCAGCCTCCATCACTAATCCGATCGCGGCGATGAATGATGGCGATCGATCCTGGACTGCTCGTCCCCAACAACAGACCCTAAGCGCGGCCAACCTCCTGAAAGTGGATCTATACCGTGTCAATAGTGAATGCAACGGCTTTGAGGCTGTGGTTAAGGACTTGCCTACGGAAACTGCCATGGATGCGGCCATTGAAGAAACCTTGGCCTATACGACCAACGGGGATTTTGAGATCGCCGGTTATCGCTTAAAAACCGTAGATTCCATCGCGACCATCGATCTAAGGTTACCACCGGATAGCCCAAGAACCTTTCTTTCCTTAGCTCCCTGTGAAGCCTACACCATTCTTGGTAGTCTTAGGGAAACGTTAATTAAAATGAGATCTTTGGTGTTAGTCGGGTTGATTTTACCTATCAAGGGGAAGAGATTCCTCTCTAGCATTATTGATTATTTCCCTAAAGGTTATGGTTAAATACGTTGTCGCCCTTTCTGTGTTGTTGCTCCACGCTACCACCGCGATCGCCCAGGGGGGAATTTGTCGAGGCCAGTTAGAAACAAAAATTACTCAGTTAGTTAACCAACCAGATTGGGCGCGATCGCGTTTTGGAATTTTATTAACAATCCCCGATCAACCAACCCCTTTGTACGAACTAGGAAGTAACCAATTTTTTACCCCCGCCTCCAATGCAAAAATTTTAACCACGGCTGCGGCTTTGACCACCTTTGGCCCAGATTATCGCATCCCAACCCCCCTCTATACCCTCGGAGAAAAACTGATTTGGGTTGGCCAAGGGGATCCGAGCCTCGATCGTCAACGGGTAGAATTTATCGCCAGAAAAATTGCAGAACAACGGCCGAATTTGAATTTAAAATATTTGGAAATTGTTGATAATTACTTCCCTGAAACCCCAACCGATCCAACGTGGGAATGGTCAGATTTGGCTTTTTACTATGGTTCCCCAGTGACCAGCGTTATCTATAACGAAAATACCTTTGATTTAATTGTTAATCCTGGGGAGTTGGGGGAACCGGTTCAATATGATGTTTCTGACGCGATCGCGGCCCAACAATGGCAAATCACGAATGAAGGGATCACCGTAGCCGATGGAGATTATGGGCTTAATATCATCGCCAAGCCCTTTAGCCCAGAGTTAACGATTACCGGAACTTTACCCGCTAGGTTTACCGATGATCAATGGGGCATGAGCGTCCCCAATCCTTCCGTTTATTTAGGAGATACCCTACAACTAATACTCGAAGGCCATGGTATCGCCCTAGAGACAGTAACCCATACCCACACCATGCCCACCTATCTAGGTAAGCCCCTCGCAGATTATCAACCCTTTGATATTTTGTATTCTCCTCCCATCGCGGAACTCATTGCCGATACCAATTTGTCCAGCAATAATCTCTATGCTGAAACCCTCTTTCAACAAGTGGGGGTCAAAATAGCAGCATCTCCCCACCAAGGGGTTCAACTCGTCCTAGAAACCCTAGGGGTTAATCCGAATAGTTACCGTTTAGCCGATGGCTCCGGTTTATCCCGCCATAATTTAGTCAGCCCCCAAGCGATCGTTGATACCCTTGAAGCCGTGGCGAATACTGCCCAAGGTAATGAATTTAAGCAATCTCTCCCGGTTGCGGGCACCTCAGGAACCTTACGTTATCGCTTTCAAAATAGTCCCTTAACGGGTAAGGTGTGGGGGAAAACCGGAACCCTGACCGGCACCTCAGCCCTATCAGGTTATCTCGACCATCCCCATTACGGTCTGCTCACCTTTAGCATTATGGTCAATAATAGCGATCAACCCACCTCCCAACAACGGGCCACCATCGATCAAATCGTGACTTGGTTTTATGAGCTCGATGATTGTTAAGGACATGTTTAAGTCAGCTAGTCTCGATCGCGTAAGTTCATCCTCTAATGCTCAAGCAGCAGTGACAGGACTTACGCAAAAATTTCGATTCTGTCCTGGGAACCAGGATGTTTGGGGAGAATCCTTCAAGCAAGTCTCCCAAATTGGGGGGATTTAGGGGGCTTGTGCGTAAGTCCTAAGTGAATTAGGAGATCTTTACTCCTTAACTCCTTACTCCTTAACTCCTTACTCAAGGAATAAGCAACAAATTGTAAATTGTAACTTTACCCCCAGCAGTACTAAGGTTTGAGGTTAGCATTGGCTCCTCCCATTAGCCCAATTTTCTGGCCACAGAAATTTTAAATTTTGAATTTTGTGTAATAAACCAATCTCTGCCATAAATTACTCTGCTAAAAAACGATTTTTATGGGAATATTTAAACAGCAAATAACAGCAAATAATCAAAGCAGCCCTTAACTATTTTGGATCCTATGAAAGTTGGCGATCGTGTCCGAGTTAATACTTCTGTCGTCGTGTACCATAATCCCGAAAAAAGAAAAGAACCCTTTGATCTCCAAGGTTCTGAAGGGGAAATTGTGAAAGTAATCGAAGAACCCATTACTGCAAACCTCCCGATCGTTGTGGCATTCAATCCTAAATTCAAAGCCCACTTGCGGGAAAATGAACTGGAATTGATTAATTAAAGCTATGGCAAGATATAGCCGTAGTCAGAGAAGTTAAAACCGCGATCGACGCAACAGTACCTATTCTCTGTAGGGGACGATACTCCTCGACCCCCATTCACCCCCATTCATAGTTTTGACTTAGAACGTGTTTGAAAAGTATCAACTGT
The DNA here is from genome assembly GCA_012033095.1 of Synechococcaceae cyanobacterium RL_1_2. Taxonomy (GTDB): domain Bacteria; phylum Cyanobacteriota; class Cyanobacteriia; order Cyanobacteriales; family JAAUPO01; genus JAAUPO01. The sequence goes on from JAAUPO010000067.1 coordinate 4,176, forward strand.
TGTGGAGTCGCCCCCTAAATTCCCCAATTTGGCGAACTTCATTGCTTAAAATTTAGGTAATTTCCCCCAGACTGGGGGGCAAGGGGGGCTTTTCAAACACATTCTTAGATTCAGAAAATGGTAGTCCTGTACAAGTAAGGATCAGAAAGATTAAACCCCTTGAGAATCAATTATCCTGGGTCTAAATATCCTTACAGCTTTAGCACTACCCAGAAAATATATAGCAGTCCTAACTAGATCATAACATAGAGATCCTTACTAGACTTGTCTTTCAATATACTCAATTTCCACAAGCTATTTAAGATTGCTATAGTTTTAAACTGAAATCCTTAGCAAAGAAGAGTTTCCAGTTTAAATTCTGGTTTAAATTTTAAATAATGATGACAGCCCCTAGTTAGTTCTAAATCGATAACCAATGCCCCTTACCGTTTCAATCATGGGAGCTTCCGTCGAGCGAGACTGTATTTTCCTGCGAATTTGCCCCACATGGACATCCACGAGGCGCATATCTCCAGTGTATTCTGTGCCCCAAATTTTATTCAGTAACTCTAATCGAGACCAAGTTTGATTAGGGCCCGAAGCCAGCAGATATAAAATATCAAACTCCAGGGAAGTAAAATGTACTTTTTCTTCATTGATTGTGACCTCTCGCATGGACGGATCCACCGTTAACTGAGGAAAAATCAAGCATTGATCAGAAGGTAACTGGGGATTTTTGTTGGCCCGCCTTAAAATCGCTTCTACTCGGTAGGCTAACTCCTCTAGATCAAAAGGTTTGGTTAAATAATCATCGGCCCCCTGACGAAAGCCTTTAATTTTGTCCCTAGTGTCATCTAAACCACTCAAAATTAAAATACAGACATCACTAGAGTTTTGTAACTGTTGACAAAGCTGAAAACCACTGACATCAGGAAGATTTAGATCCAGAATAATTAAATCTGGCACAAATGAATTGAACAATTTCAAACAGGAACGACCATCAGAGGCAGCAATAACCTCGTAACCTTTATTTGCCAAAAATTTGACGAGTAAATTACTAATCGCCTGTTCATCTTCAACAACAAGAATTTTATTCGCAGGGAATAGTGGCATAGGTAATGATACTTAAAATTTATCGGTTATATTTCCTTGATTAGAGAAGCAGTTATGTTCATAAAAACAGTATGGAACTTAACGTAAATGCAGCCGACAATGATGGGTATTGATTTAACTGTCTTAGTAGCATAGCGTTAGAGCATGAAACTTACACACCTTCACAATTCTTTTTTTTTATAAACTTGTTGTTTAAGTTGTTGTTTAATATTTAGTAATTACTAGGTAATTATTCGTATTTAAGGGCTAGGACAAACGCCGGTTCCCACACTTTTTCCATAACTAGGCTACAATAACCCCCCTGTTGACTACAGGTATTTTGATTGATTTTGAACCATCTTTGAAGCCGCCATGGGTTATGGGTTGCGGAAGCTGTTACTTAGTATGGGTTGTGTCTTGGATGAAGGATGTAGTAATGGGATTTCTTAATCGTAACAATCATGACAGATAAAGATCCTTGTTTTGACCCCAGTTATCAATGCCCTATCCAATTTATCGTAAGTCTTCTGGGCAATAAATGGTCTATTTTGGTGTTGAAGGAATTATTTCAAGGTTCCCGTCGCACCCATCAGTTACTACAGGCATTACCAGGGATTAGTACAAAAACCTTAACTGTCCGTTTAAGGGAATTGGAGTCCCATGGTTTAGTGCAAAGGGATGTCTATCCAGAGATTCCCCCACGGGTGGAGTATTATCTTACGGACAAAGGCAAGGAGATTAAACCGGTCTTAACTGCAATGTATAACCTTGGTAGTCAATGGTTAGATCAGCCGAGTTGTCATTGTGCGATCGAGGTGGACACGCTAACTTGAATCTGACTTAATTGCTGCTTTATCGGACTTACACGCAAGCTCCCTAAATTCCCCAAACTTGAGGAATTGCTTGAAAAATTGTGCGCAAACGTCCCCAAACATTATGGTTCCCAGGAGAGAATCGCAATTTTTGCGTAAGTCCTGCTTTAATTCAATAATTCAATTTATAGCGGATAATTTACAGCGAATAATTCACAGCGAATAATTCACAGCGATCGCTCCAATGAGGGTTAATCGTTGATGATGGTCTCTTTGATGTAGGGGCTTTGGTTTCTGGAGGGGAGGACAGGTGGGCTTAAATATTCCTTCATCAAATCCCCAGGGATGAAGAAGGGAGCAAAAATGGTCAATTTCCTATGGCATAAGCAGTTATAGCCTTAGGAATAGCCTAATATCTATGGCAAGGTATCACCCTTCAAGATTTCTATGGAGAGTTATGAAACTGTTATTAGTTGATGAGGATCAAAACTCCGTCCAATTATTAGCCCAAACCTTGTGCGCTCAAAACTATGTGATTGATGTGGCCATTGATGGGGAACAGGGTTGGATCTACGGATCGACCTATCCTTATGATCTAATTATTCTTAATTGGTCTTTGCCGATTCTCAATGGCGTTGAACTCTGCCAACGTTTTCGTAAAAATGATGATGATACCCCCATCATTTTGCTCAGCGATCGCGATAGTACGAAAACCGGATTCAGGCCTATGAGGCGGGGGCCGATGACTATATTTGTAAACCGGTGGAAGGGGAAGAGTTAGCCGTAAGAATCAGGGCATTGTTGCGCCGTCTTAATTATGATTTTGTGCCTATTTTAAGCTGGGGGGATCTCCAATTAAATCCTGCGGGTTGTGAAGTGGTGTATGGAGATCAGAGCTTGGGCCTAACTTCTAAGGAATATTTGTTATTGGAATTGTTTTTACGCCATAGTCAAGAGGTGTTAACGGTGGAGGATATTATCGATCATCTGTGGCCATCGAATGAGTATCCCGCGATCGCTACGGTACGTTCCCACCTCCGACGATTGAGACATAAATTAAAAACAGCCGGGTTTCCTAGTGATTTAATTACTACGGTTAGGGGCCAGGGCTATTGTCTGAAGCCCCTACCCACCGAAGGCGAAGATGGGTTTGATTTGTATGGGGGCCAGAATCATGGCCTTACCCCACCAGATTATGGGATGGAATGGTTAGGCCGTACCTCCCCCGATCAATCCATTCAAGCTGAATCCTTAAAGGAGCTAAACGAAGCGATCGCGGGGATCAACCATGGGTATTTAAGTAAAGAACACCAATTAAACGCCATTATTGCCGGTCAAATCTTAACGCTCCATCTGTCCAAGTCAAAGTTATCCGACCTATCTCAGATTGCGATCGATATAACCGAAGCGATTCAACACTATGGCACGGATGCGGCTCCCCCAGGAGAGTTCATTGCCTCTAAATTCATCACCCTTTATCAAGCATTAACCGCCACCCATCCTGAGTTAAGCCATGACGATGGTACATCATTACCCACCACGGCACCTCTTTGGGCCATGGTGAGCCAAGATCAGACCCTGATGGCCCAATTAGTACCGATGGCCCATGGCCAGGGGTTACGGACAAAGGTCATGGCAGATCCCTCCATCGCTCAGGATTGGCTCAAAAGCTGTTTGTTGTACCAAGACACCTTACCTGATGGCCTAATTCTCACCATTAGTTTTTCAGACAATAATTTTCGTTTTCCCAGTGTCCAAGAAAGCCTAACCCTGATCACCCAATGTAAACATCTGATTCCCCCGATTCCCGTGATCGTTATTGCCGATCGCGATCGGTGGGAAGACCGCTTACTCATTGCTGACTATGGAGCTACTTTTTATTTGGCTAAACCCATCAATCCGACCCAAGTAATTAAACTATGCCAACAGACAACCCACCATGCTCCTAGCAATAAAAAAATTATGGTAGTGGATAATGATTGGGATATTGTCGGTGCCCTACCCCCCTTTTTAGAATCCTGGGGATTTAAACTCACCACCCTAGATGATGTTCGGCAATTTTGGCAGGTCTTGGACGCGATCGAACCAGATTTATTGATTTTAGGGCTAGTCATGGCCCACCAGAATGGTCTGGAACTCTGCAAATTATTACGTACCCATCCCCGTTGGTTTAAGTTACCCATTCTGTTACTAACCGATAATGAAGATCGCTCCATTGTCGCCGATGTCTTTACTAGTGGAGGCAATGATCTAATCCATAAGCCGATTTTGCCCCACCATTTAGCCCACCGCATCGTTAGTCATCTTAATTTAAGAGTTTAACCAGCCTCTAATCCCAACTTCCCAAAATATAGCTATAGCCATCCTAAATAGCTTAAAGCCAAGTCTAGTAAGGTATCTTCCTGTTATGACCTAGTTAGGACTGCTATATAGTTATAAATATCAGGATATA
>JAAUPO010000068.1 GCA_012033095.1 Synechococcaceae cyanobacterium RL_1_2
CTTTTACATATTTTAAACTAAGGATAAACCCCTGGTTATTAAGGAGTTATTTGGATTTGTTTTGTGACAGGGTGAAAGTTTATATAAAGAAAAGTACAAAAATCTGGATTTGAATTGGTTAACTTATGTAAAAAGGTTTGAAATCCTCAAAGTAATCCATAAAAATAGAACTTATTAGGGCACATTCCCTATTCACCTAATAAACTATCAACAAGTATAGGATTTGATCCTTTATTAATTTATTTTCATCAGCGTAAATTCTAAGCATAAAATTGAAAGTAAATTAAGCCATTTCAAATTTTGTATTTTTCAGCTAAGCCAATTTTTTTCACACGAACCTAAGATTCTTTTTTTTACGGGAGACAAATTCAGATGGTTGTAACATCAGCAAAGTCTGACCAAAAGGTCATACAGCCTACTGCTTTTCCGAAGACCAAGCACCTACTTCACCAAAAGTTTCCAGAAAAGCATCACCATTATTGCATTGAAGATTTCTTTGACTTCCAAACTCAAACCGGCACCATTACGGACTGGAATAACTCCCGTAACATTCTGACCACCGAAGATTTTATTATTGGCTTGATGCAAGGTCTAGAAGAGGAAGTTGGTGCAGCTTCCGGGGTCGTTCTCTATGAAATTGGTCGGGCTTGGGGCGTTAAGGATGCTGAATTTTTTAATGAGTGGTTCACTAAAGAGTATCAATATCAAAACAGTTGAGCCAAACTAATCTTCCCTACGTGTTAGAAGCTTGGTGGTGGCCCTTCACGAGCCAAGGTTGGGGCAACTGGGATGTGGATATGAGTGAACAGAAAAATGGTTTTATGTTCATTAATATTTTCGACTCGGCGGTGGCTCGGACCCTGGGCAATGTAGGGAAACCCGTTTGTCACCTCTACGCTGGTTTAATGGCTGGCTTTTTTACGAAACTGGTTAAAAAAGAACTCAGTTGTATTGAGATCCAATGTTATGCCATGGGAGAAACCTATTGTAAGTTTTTGCTTGGAAAGCAGGATCGTATTGATGCGGCAACCTTCTGGCAAAATGAGGGTGCAGTGGCTAAGGACATTGAGAAAAAACTCTTGAATGGAGAATATCTACGATGAGCAACTGGCAAGAGTTGAGCGTTACTGATTTTTTCACCCACGACAATTGGGAGGGAAAACGACAATCTACACCAGTTGTTATGACGGCGAATCCTAAGCCAATCTCGGTTTCTCAATTAGTGGAAAAGGTTGAGACCCAAACTAGTTCACCGTTGGTTTTTCCCCAACACCTCGCTACCACTGTAGCCCTGGAGAGTTGGCATTTGTTGTCGGTGGAAAAGATGTTTCACCAGCAGAATTGGGAAGGCATCGGTCAAGGGCTAGCCATGGGGTCTGCGCCATCTCCTTTCGGGGAAAATGCCCTGGCCACGAAGCCGATCGCGAATCTTTCTCAGCCCAGTCCAGCAGGGGGAGAGATAGCTTTAACTTTACCGGTGGAACAATTTTTAGCTTGTATGAGTTGGGATGGGGTCCCGGCGATCGGTGTATTGCCAGAACTAAAAAATCCTAACGCTAGCCATAACGACAAGGACGATCACATTACCCTAGATGATTTTTCCCAATTATTTTAAGTAGAGGTTTGAGTTAGAGCTATGCATAAAGATTTACAAAATTTCCTCCATCGTGCCGAGGATCATTTCCTTAAAAATCCTGAGCTAATGATGTTCAAATATCATACGGAACGTATGGGTCAAACCTTGGTGGTTTATGAATTGTTACGGGATAAGGAAATTGAAATTTTCCAACCGGTGGCAGATCAGTTAGTTAAAAAATTACCCGAACAAGATTCCCACGCCATTGAATTAGCCCTCAAACATTGGTTATCCATCATGCGCTATTGTTCCATGGCGATGTTATTGGACAATCCAGAATTCCTTCAGCATCGGATTTTGGAATGGTTAACGGATCAAGTTGCGGCCCAGAACTTAGTTGCCATTGAAACGGAGCTTTACTCATTACTGGAAGCCCAATTAGTGAAAACTTTGAAATCTGAACAAATGCAGTTTTTACGCCCATTCCTGGAACAGGCTCGGCAAAGTATTCTCACTCCTTCGGCGATCGGCAGTAATGCTTAGCCAAGTTTAAGCCTAAGTTAAGTCACCATCACCCCAAGAGAAAAATTATGATTTCCATTGCTAATTTGGTTAAAGAAAATAACCTCAAAGGTAATTACTATTCCCCCGATGCTTATTTGATGGGGGATGTCGAGACCGGTTTGCTCGAAAATCGCCAGGGAGCAAGGTTAATTGCCATGCCAGAAGCCTTTGTACAGGGCTTATACATTGGTCTGAATCAAGAATTAGGCCAAGCTGCCGGAGTAGTACTATTTCGTTGTGGTTACCGTTGGGGTAAACACTTCTATCGTCGTTTTATTGAAGAGGTTAGTACTTACTACAACATTCCCGTTAACAAAATGGAAATGACCTTATTTCTACAATGCTTCAAGGAATGTTGGAAAACCCATGGCTGGGGATATCTTGAGCTAAATTTTGATTATTATCAGCATGGTTTTATTGTTGCTAACATTAAAAACTCAGCTTTTGCCCAAAGCTCCATGGGTAAGGGAGAAGAGCCTCAATGTTTCACGGAAGCCGGTATTTTAAGCTCTTTCTTTAGCCAATTAACGGGAAAAGAACTCCATTGTGTTCAAACGGAATGCCAAACCATGGGAGCGGAATCCAATTATTTCGTGATTGGGTTAGAAAAACGGGTGCAAAAAGCAGAAGCTTGGCGGGAAGAAGGCCAAGACCATCGCACTATCATGGATCGTTTGAAAGTAATTCAGGAAAATTAGGGATCTGAGCAGGAAGGATGCAATAGTAAAATATGGCTCGAAAAAGTATCCAGTTTTTATCCTTTAAGGAGTAAGCACAGTGGCTAAAACGATCAAACTTGACCCAACCCAGACTGAAACCGCAATTAAAACCAATGATAATTTGTTATCTGGTTTGTTAAAGGCTGATATTCCTGTGCTCCAGGAATGTGGTGGTCGCGGTTTATGTTCTACCTGTCACATTTTTGTAACGGAGGGTATGGATAGTTTGTCTCCCTTGAATAAGCGGGAGCAACGAACTTTAGAGGTGATCACCACGGCCCGGCCTAACTCTCGTCTAGCCTGTCAAGCTAGGGTTTTGGGAGATGGGGTAAAGCTAGAGCTCCCCGCTGGTATGTATATCAGTGAAATGACTAACATCGATGATCTTATTGGTCGTCGTGCCCAGGATAATATTCTCCATCCCCTTAACGGTAAGGTGTTGGTGGAGGAGGGCAAGATTATTACCCGATCGATGATTATGCAAATTGTCGAAGATACCCGGGTTGAAGTTAATGACTATTTTTCTCGTACGGAGCAAGTCTAGAGTTAATTCTAAATTTAGGCTTCATCCGGTATTTGCTGTTTTATTTCTTTTTGGGAGAAACTCCAATGATTAAACAATTAGTTGCCCTCACGGTTCAAGCTGATGGTCGTTATGCGACATCTGAAGAACTTCAATTTATTAAGGATTATCTTGGTTCTGTGGATACGAGGATTAAAACATATCGTAAAATTAGGGATAATGAGGAAAGGATTATCCATCGGGTAGAGGCGGAAAAACGGGGCTTGAATGAAGGTCTCTTCAAACTTGGTAATAGTGATTGTACTTGGATCTGCCAGCGGGATATGTCCATGGTTATTCGGTGCATCAATGCGGACATGTTGATTAATGATATGCAACGTTTAAGGGAAGGGATGTTGGTGTGGTATGAGACCATTGTTCGGGCCTTTGCTTATAAACGTTACAGTGTACGCACCTATAAGATTTTACAGGATGTGATGCAACAACATTTAGAGCCGGAGGAAGCGGAACTGGTGATGCCGTCTTTAAAGTTGACAGAAAGTTTATTGACTCAATAATTATTGGTTTTAGTTGGTTTATTTTTTGTTTTTTCATCCTCATTCATCCGTACTCCACCAGCCTTAATTCTAGATATCGATCATTGGCGATAATATTATGCAACAACAAGCAAATACCCTTTCTTCCTTGAAGAAAATGTCTTGGTTAGAACTCCTTGAAGTAGCCACTCTCATCGGCGTGCTCGGCTGTGGTGTTACGGCGGTGGCAACGAAAAAAGCAAATGTGGCGATCGCTCCGATCCCGGTGGCTTTAGTTCTTAACTGGGTTAATCGAAGCCGCTCAAGCAGTAAAACTAGTAGCCAAATCCAGAATAATCTTAGTCAACTGGGTTATTACGCTAAAACCAACTTTGATATTTTAGCGGGCAAGATGCAAAACCTAGAGCAGGTGACTATTCCTGCTTTAGGCCACACTGGTCAAAAACTAGAAAGTAGTCTTGACGAACTATCGGGTCAGTTTAAAACCTTTCTGCTCAGTTAGCTGAAATGCAACAGTTAAACACCGATGAAAGGATGGAACGTAGTCAGATGGTCATGCAGTTACAGAACCAAATCAGTACGGTCAATGAACTGCGGGAACAGTTAGAAAAATTACAGGAATTCACCACCACGGAAGTGGAGGATCAAACTAGACAACGCAAAGAAATGCTCACTGGGCTGGAACAACAACTTAGCCAGCTTAATGGGGCGAATAAAGCCCAGAAACAGGAACAGCAAGCCACCCTAACGAAAATTAATGGGGAATTGGAAAAATTAGAAAAAACCGTGGCTGGGGCTTTACATAAGCAGAAAGAAGACCAGGATCAGCGGTTAATTGAATTGGGTCAAAAGCTGACCTATGCCCAGGATTTGATTGCTTCCTTGGGGCAAAAGCAGGACTTGATGGAAGCGAATGCGAGTAATTTGCTCCATCAACAAAAGGAAATTGTGGAGGTGGTCAATTGTTTACGGGATCTAGAAAGTACTAGTACTCGAATTGAGATTAATACGGACATTGATCGCTCCTTCTATCAACGGGCCCTTAACCATGAAAAGCTAGGGGATAATGATGCGGCTATGATGGATTATGGGAAAGCGATCGAGGCTAATCCTAAACATGCGGAAGCTTATTTTCACCGTGCTTTGCTCCTGGAGAAAAGGGGGGATAAGCAGATTGCGGTGGATGATTTCCGTAAGGCGGCTCAATATTTCTTGGAACAGGGGGATGTGGCTAGTTATCAAACTGCTAAGGGCAAAACTAAGGAAAGTTTGGATTTGGCCATTGGTGGAGAGCAGGATGATGTTACGGCTACGACCTTAGTTAAGGGTCTCTTTGATGATGCCGTACCTATGGCCCCCATTGAACGACCCTATGAAGATAAGGGCATTCGCAAGTATGAGAGGTTAATTACTGACGAGCATTTAGATGAGGATTCTAGTAAATTAACCACGGCTGACGGTTCTAAACCCGAGAATTTGAAGGAATATAACCAAATCTTGGCCAATGATCCCCACAATTCCCAGGCTTTATTTGAGCGGGGGGTGCTTCTGGAAAAGGCTGGGGATAAACAGCGAGCGGTGGAGGATTTTCGTCTAGCAGCTAAGATCTTCTTGGAAGAGGGGGACATTGCTAGTTATCAAAGCTCTCGCGATCGCGGTAAACAATTACTGGAGATTGAAAAGGAAACCGATGAGCAAGAAATTGCCGATCGCGAATTTGAACTAGTGGTGGATGGATTATTTGGCTAAACTCAAAGTTGGACTAAAGGAAAGGTTAAATTACTTTTGATATCCCTTCACATCTTTCTGCTGCTGTGAACTAAAACCCTGAACTCACCCATGAACACACCGGCCCACGTCATAATCAATTTATTATGTTTAGGTCGAGAAGAAAACCAAGGAATTATTCCTTCCGTGGTAGTGGGGGCCATCTTGCCAGATGCCCCCATGTTTGTTTTTTATTTGATAGAGAAAATTATTAAACAAACCCCAGAAGATATTATTTGGCAAGAAGCCTACTACGATCGCGGTTGGCAAAATTTCATTGATCTATTTAATTCTCTGCCGCTAATTTTATTGGCCTTGACTTGGAGTCTATATCTAGGCTCCAAAGTTGGTACCCTATTGTGCCTCAGCATGGTGCTCCATCTTTTGGGAGATTTACCTTTACACCACGAAGATGCCCATCGCCATTTTTTCCCTTTTTCCGATTGGCGATTTATTAGCCCCATTTCCTATTGGGATCCCCGTTACCATGGCTTAATGGTCGCAAAATTAGAAATTTTATCCGTGATCGCTAGCTCAATTTTGTTGGCTTTGGGTTATGACCATTGGTGGAGTAAAGGGCTGTTGGCACTAATTGCGATCGCCTATGGTAGTTATTTTATTTACGCTTGGTGGATGTGGGGCTAGGGTATTTAGGTTTAACCTTCCCTTGCCCAAATTAAGGTTTGACGGCTTAGACCCAAAGGACAAAGCTCCGGTAGGCGTTTAGTAAATTGACTCACCCATTTAACCTCCTCATCAAGGGGGAATCGCGATCGCTTCATCGGTAGGAACCAAACGAATCAAATAATCCACCAAATCCGCATCTTCCTGATTGATATAAGTTTTTTCCTGGGCTTCGATTAACCAGGAAGGATAGGGCTGGCCCGCTCTAGTTTGCTGCCACCAATTTTCAATAAATTGTAATTCCCGTTCTTCCCCGATCTCGTCCTCCCAATCAAAATGAAAGGTCATACTGGGAACATAGGCATAAATTTCCACCTTATAACAACCCGGTTCTACCCTAATTTTCTGAAAAAATTGATAATGGGGATCAGGACTTTCAAAATGGGTGAGGGCTACTTCAAAATCTTCCTCTAAACCCCCTCCCATAATCATAAATTCTCCACAGGGAATTTCGAGGTAAGAGGTAATTTTGCCAATCCATTCCGCTTCTTCTTGGGCCGTCAAATCCCCCACAATCACGATCGCCTGATCTAAAGCACAATCGCCGGGAAAATATAAAGGCAGACAAATGCCTTGGCCTAATAAATCCTTAAAGATTTCATCTTGATCACTTTGCAGTTTTTTGCCGATTTCCTCTGCTGTAAGGTGACTGCCCCCTAGACTGGTGGAACCCAACACGTACCAATAGCCATCGTTGAAAAAACCCCCATCAATGGGAATAACTCGTCGATTCACGGTTTAACCTCCATAAAAATCTAGCGACAGCAACCGCTCGATTTGAGGCGATCGCTGATCCCAGGCTTTTGTTTTAACTTTTGTTTTAAAATAGTAAATTTATACCATCAAATAAATTAAGATCGCCTAATTATTAAGAAACTTGTTTATGGCCTAGCTTGAGGAAGATACTTTCCAAATCCTCTTGGGTACAGTGAAACTCACTTACCGGGATGTTTTCTTCCACTAGCACTTTCAATAGTTGGGTACTATCCTCCGGAGTCCCAGTGAAATGAACCTTGAGGGTTTTGTCTTTGCGGGTTGCTTCCCAGCTCTGCACATGGGGATTATTTTTTAGTTCCCTCGTCAGGGCATCTAAATCCCCAAGGGTTGAAACAATAATTTGTTGTTGCCCCATTTTGTCGTAGAGGGTTTGGAGGGGGGTGCTTTCCACCAGATAACCTAACTCCATAATCCCCACGGAAGTACAAAGCTCGGCTAAGTCACTGAGTACATGGGAAGAAATCAAAATGGTCATCCCCGCTGACTGCAATACTTTGATGATTTCCCTAAATTGCATCCTCGCGATCGGGTCTAATCCTGATACAGGCTCATCCAGCAACAACAAAATTGGTTCATACACGATGGTGCGGGCAAGGCTTAGCCGTTGTTTCATCCCCCTAGAGAGGGTTGAAATTTGACTATTGCGCTTACTCCCTAACTGCACCAACTCCAACACCTCATGGAGGCGGCGGCGGCGGTGGGGTTGTTGGAGCTTATAGAGTCGAGCAAAATAATCCAGATAATCCCATACCGTTAAATCGTCGTAGAGGGGAAAGTCGTCGGGCAGATAGCCTAACCGTTGCTTTAACTTCGGGTTACTATCATCCCGTAATAAGCGATCGCCGTTAATATAAATTTCGCCAGTGGTGGGCTCCTCTGCTGCGGCTAACATTCGAATGAGGGTGGTTTTTCCTGCACCGTTAGGCCCAATCAAGCCATAGACTTCCCCACTGGCTACTTGTAAATCAATGTCATTGACAGCAATGTGTCGATCAAATTGTTTGGTTAAATTTTGGGTCTCGATCGCAAATTCTGTTTTCATGGCTTAAGGATAGATGGAACAGACACAATTAGGTGGGTATGGCTACATCATTAGGGTTAATCATTCCCCAATAATTTAATCAGGACTTACGCAAAAATTTCAATTCTGTTTTGGGAACCATGATGTTTGGGGATGTTTATTGATGACACTCCCTAGATTAATTTCATTTAATTTCATTTAATTTCATTTCACTGCCATCGTGACCCGACAGGTTTTACACTTAGAACGTGTTTGAAAAGTATCAAATGTTGTGGAGTCTCCCCCTAAATTCCCCAAATGTTGTGGAGTCGCCCCTAAATCCCCCCAAATGTTATGGAGTC
>JAAUPO010000069.1 GCA_012033095.1 Synechococcaceae cyanobacterium RL_1_2
ATTGTCCCCAAACATCCCCAAACATCATGGTGTCCAGGGCAGAATCGAAATTTTTACGTAAATCCTGAGTTATGTCAGTGAATGTTTTTCGCTTATAGTCTTTTTGAATAATTACGGGAAATGAATAGAGCTGAAAGCATCCCATAGAGAGAAACAATCATCCCATACTAAATTAAATTGACTATAATTGTACAAACATTGCCATCCCCTCCCGCCCTATGATTTATCTCAAACCCAAGGTATTGATCTTGGTGCTAGATCTGTGGACTCGACGATTAAACAGATTGCCACTAGAACTAACTAAAACTAAACGATCGGGAGCTCAGTGGGCAGCAAAAAAGGTAACAAAAATGTTGAGCCGGAGATGTGCCTATCTCGATGGTGATTTTAACCCAAGTATTTATGCTTAATGCAAATTAATACAAAAGTGGGATGCTCCCAGTTCTGTCTTGATTGAATGACCTTTGATCAAATGTTTGAAACTGTTTGAAACTCCAACAATAAAAGCTTTGCGCGATCGCGTCCTTGCCCCTGCTGCTTTCGCATCAAAATTCTGCCATCCTGTGCCATCAAAATGTTTAATGAATGTTTAAATTTTAAAAATTAAATCCAACTTAAACCCAGCCTAAACCAAAATTAAATCCAACTTAAATCCATCGTAACCAGGATTACCAACGACAGAAAACCCTAATATTCAGTCTGTGTGCGGTTGAATAATGAGCACAGAAGGTGTTCTAAAACCTAAATTCCTTAACTACGGTTAAATTGTCATGGTTTTTCAGTAGGTTATCCATAGTAAAAGTGGAATAAATACCCTAGAATGTTAATCCTGATATAAGTCAATACCGGCTTATTGTTCCAGAACCTAGGAGTTAAAAGAATGGAAAAAGTGGGAACCCACATAGTAATGGATGCTTGGCATGCCCCATCTGAGTTGCTTAATGATCCCGAATTTATTCGCGCCGCCATATCCGAGGCAATCAAAAACGGACAAGCTACGTTAATTGATATGTGTGTTCACCAGTTTAGTCCCCATGGGTTACGCTACCGCTACATTAGCTGAATCCCATATCGCTATTCATACCTGGCCTGAACATGGTTACTTTGCTGCTGATCTATTCTTCTGTGGTGCTGGTCGTCCCCGGATTGCCATGGCTACTCTCAAGGACATGCTGCAAGCAAAAGAGGTTAATGTGAGGGAAATCGATCGCGGTTTTATTCCATCTATACCATTAGAAGTTAAATCCGCTCCAGAGCTTGTGCTTAAAGCTTAAAAAAAACTTATTAACCCCCTAAGTACCTTGGGGGTTAAACTTGCTGTTAGGTTTCTGAGGTGGGCTTAACCATGGTTCAGTTTAATATTCAGCAAGATAGTGATATTCCAGCTTCTAAGCAGCTCTACAATCAAATGTTATTTGCGATCGCATCGGGTCAATATAATCCGAGCGATCGTTTACCCAGTACCCGTCAACTGGCCATGATTACGGGACTGCACCGCAACACCATCAGTAAGGTCTATCGTCAACTAGAAGAAACCGGATTAGTTGAGTCCCAAGCGGGTTCCGGCATCTACGTTAAAGCCAAAGGCCATGAAGGGGGTAACGATATTACCAGCTCCCCCATTCTTCAGCAATTTCCAGAAGCAAATACCCTGATTCAAAGAAGCCTTGATGATTTATTATCCCAAGGTTTTAGTTTAGGCCAAGCTCGAGAATTATTTTTATCAGAGATCGATTGGCGATTACGTTGTAGTGCCAGGGTTTTAGTGACGGTGCCGGGCCAAGATCTAGGGGCTGGAAAATTAATGGAGGTGGAGCTAGAGCAAGCCCTAGGTATTCCTGTGCAATTAGTGCCCCTAGAGGATCTTCCCCAAATTTTAGACCAAACCCATTCCGGCACGATCGTCACCAGCCGTTATTTTATCGGTCAAGCGGAATTAATTGCTGCGCCTAAATCAGTGAGGGTGATTCCCATTGATATCTATGGTTTTGATAAAGAACTGGAAATTGTGGGTACATTACCGATGGATAGCCGCTTAGGTATTGTTAGCCTCAGCGAAGGAATTTTAAATATTGCTGAAATTTTAGTCCATAGTTTGCGGGGAGAAGAAGTGCTTGTGATGGTAGCCCAACCCCACGACACCTATCGCTTAAAATCCTTAATTCGATCGTCCCATTTAATCATCACCGATCCCGCTAGCCATAGTCAGGTCGAACAAGAGATCGCCCAAATGCAAGAACAGCTTATTCGCCGACCAAAATTAATTAAAAGTGATAATTATATTGGCGTTAACTCAATTAGTTTATTGAAAAGGGAATTAGGATTAAACTAAACTCGTTAGCTATTAGCTGTGTACTTTGGTTGTGATTTCAAGTACAGGCGATCCCTTAAGTCTTAACAATAGGGTGGTATTTACTGTCGGGCATAAATCTATAGCCTTAACCAGAAATGTTAAGACAGGCCCAAAGCGACAGAGCCTTATTCTATCAAGGCTCAGGATAACCGGCCATTAGTAATTATTGTGACCAGAGCTATACAATCTATTTTCTATTATCGTTCACACTTACCTAAGCGGCCTACCACTTTATCCAAATCATCAAGCATGAATAGGGTAATACTCCCGTTGTAAGCAATGCCTGTGTTGGTAGGAATCACCTCTAGCCAATAGCCAAAATTATTTCCCTGGCGTATTTGTCCCCTAATGGCCTGAGTTAATTGTAGGTTTTGACTAACCCCTGCATCCATCATCTCCCTTGAAGGATACGCACAAACTACCTGTGATTGGCGATAATCATCATAGACCATGGCTCCATAAACGACCCGCAAAGATTCCGATAGGCGTTGGGGAGTTACCCCATTGGTCATATCAAAAAATTCATTTCCTCAGAACGCACCACTGCTGAGTTTGTCCCGATGTCCCCTGCGATCGAGGTTGAAGCTCTAAAGGTAAACCGACGGGCGGCGGTATCTGTTTTTTTGACTAAAAGAGTGTCCCCGTTAGTAGGGCCAAGGGTTGGATGGGCAGCAATCCAAGCAGAAACAGCATCAGGAGTGTCCCCTGGTAAGGCTGAAGCTTGGGGAGCAAACCCTGTAACGGTGAAACCAGTCAGAGCAATGATAGTGAGCGCAAATTTATTCATGGTAGGTACAAACTTCTATCCCGTAGTATTAGTCGTCGGTTCTAAAATTAATAGCTCTTATAGATGTTGTTCGTTGTTCTGCTTCAGATGACGTTGAAGTTGTGGTTTGAGTTTCTTGCCTGTCGCTAAGCCGTATTGGATACTAACTCTTTACGGACAGTTAGGGTATAAATTGGGCAGATAAAGCAGACAAAAATGCTCCCAATCGAAAACCCATAGAGTTGGGTTACGTGGTATGCCCATCATATTAATCGGAGTTGGTCTTATTTTAAATGATTGATGGGGATGGATTAGGGGTGAACCTTATTGTTTTTACCAACAGCTTAAGATCAAGCCTAAGATAAATGGGTCTCTAATCTCATATGCCATAGGGGTCTTTGGCTAAGCAAAGCCATGTCAAACAGCAGTTTAAGATAAAAATCTAAACCAAAATCTAAACCAAAAAAAAGACCCCCTAGAGTGGGGGTTAAGTGATTGAAGATATCCTAAACTTACATTTTACCTAAGCTTCTAGGCATCAAGTCTTGGCTTTTTAACCGGTTTTGGTCTTTCAAAGGCCGGTCTAGGGCTATGGCGATCGCTCGCCACTGGAGCCCCCCCATCTTCGCTTCTTTTCGGTTTGTTAAACTTACCTTTGCCGTTGTCTCCTGGACGTTTGAAGAATTTTTTACGACGGGGTATTTGGCCGACATTAGTCGCCTGATCCACCACAAATTCCCCTTCAGAGAAATAAGCCTCAATATCCCAAAAATGGCCTAGGGTTCTACCCTCTAATACCCCTTTTAACTTCAATTTGAAAAATTTAGGTTTATCGCCTTTTTTCTTAGGAGCTTGACGGATTTTAATAATAATATTTTGGGCTTCGGCGTTATGAAAAATAACTTCCCCCCGAATAGAAAAGAAACCTTCTTTGACTTCTTCAATGGCCGCTTCCTGGGCCTCTGGGGATAAATCGTCATCACTATATAGCTGTTCCGGTTCCCAGATACCCATGACCTGAAAAATGATATGTTCTTCAGGTTCTTCGCCCTCTTCTTTTCTGGTTTGTTGCAGGCGAGGATACACTACCCATAAATGCTCTTGGGTTAAGTCAATATGGTTTTTAATTAAACTAACCACTCGTCCTAAGAGAAAAGTAGTAAATGTTTTACCGTCAGTGGTGGTTAATTCACCTTTATTAAAGCTTTCTTCTTCTGGATGATAAATTCCTTTGATTAGACCGATCGCTCGGTACTGCATGGGACTAGTGCACGGAGAGATGGGGTGGGTTTTAATACGAGAAATTTGTTGATCTGTATCAACGGGGGATTGAGTGACTGGGACATTCATATACTGAGATCAAAGTTTAGGATTAACTTTAAATAATGAATCCATGAGATTTACGGGATTGACGATCGAGTAAACCAAGGATTACAAGGTTTATAAATCATATACAATTTTCGTAATAATCCTAGGTAAAGTCAGGACAGTTTATAAAACAGTTCATAAAACAATTTATCAAATTCCCAATGGCAACAATCTAGGCAAAACCCCACAGAACCCAAAGTGATGGAGATTAAGCCTTCACTCTACTGTTTTAAATGTAATAGTCTAAGAGGATGTTTGAACAGCCCCCCTTGCCCCCCATTCGGGTTAAAATTGCCTAGATTTTAATTAATGAAGTCCCCCAAATTGAGAGATTTAGGGGGCGATTCAACAATATTTGATACTTTTCAAACACGTTCTAAAGCTTGTTGTTTTTCCCCTCTGAATGATACTGGCTGATGTTCGGGGAAAGCTTTGCTCCTTTTATCGCCGTAGCTGATCTAATTCTAACAGAGCAATTATGGTTAAAACCATACTACATAAGCTTTTAAACTCTTAGGCCTGTCCTGATATTTCTGGCTATAGCTATACTATCGAGAAATAGGTCATGGTGGATTTACCATGGAAGATTGTTAATTTAAGTTATCTATCATTCCATAAGCTATGACCGTCAGAAGATTGAGCCTAGGGGTTAATATTGATCACGTTGCTACCATTCGCCAAGCCCGTCGTACCGTGGAACCGGAACCGGTAACGGCCGCGGCCCTAGCTGAATTAGGGGGAGCCGATGGCATTACGGTACACCTACGGGAGGATCGCCGCCATATTCAGGATCGGGATGTACGGTTGCTACGGGAAACCGTGCGCACCCATCTAAATTTGGAAATGGCCCCTACAGAGGAAATGGTGTCGATCGCGTTGGATCTGAAGCCGGATTATGTCACCCTGGTACCGGAAAAACGGGAGGAAGTAACCACCGAAGGGGGTATTGATATTGTTAGCAACCTCGATCGGTTCTGTCAGGTAGTGGCCAATTTAGAAGGGGCCGGCATTCCGGTTAGTTGGTTTATTGATGCCGATGAAGCCCAAATCTGCGCCGCACGCCAAACCCAAGCCCAATTTATTGAACTGCATACCGGAAAATATGCGGATGCCCCTGATCGCAAAAGTCGCGATCGGGAATTAGCTTTACTGATTCAAGGTTGCGATTTTGCTATTAACCAAGGGTTAAGGGTCAATGCGGGCCATGGTTTAACCTATACCAACGTTTATCCGGTGGCGGCAATTTCAGGGATGGAGGAATTAAATATTGGCCATACCATCATTAGCCGTGCTGTATTGGTGGGGATGGAACGGGCCGTGCGGGAGATGAAACTGGCCATGAAGGGGGAACTATAGCGATCGCCCAAAAACTAACCTATAATTAATCCTCCCGACCTAGTATTAACGACCATTTAATCTTTCCTTGAAAATTTCCCATGACAACCTATCATTATATATTTGCCAGCCGCCAGTTCATGCTCGAACAAGAGCCCACCCTAGAAGCGATCGAAGAACGTCAGCGCAACTATAAAGAACAGGAAAAAGAAATTGATTTTTGGTTAGTAGAGCAGCCGGCTTTCTTAGAAAACCCTAGCTTTAAGACCATTAGGGAAAAATGTGCTGCAGATAAAATTGCCGCGATCATCTCCACAAATAAACAATTTATTACATGGATGAAACTACGGTTAGAGTACGCCTACCAAGGCACCTTTGAGGCCCCTTCCGAGGAAATTGCTGACCCGATCGCTTCCCTTGAAACGGCTTCAGCCTAAATAGCCAATACCACTAAATTTCTCCCTAACCATCTAGGGCTATTTTCACTATGGTAGTCATATAAAAATAGCAAAAGTTATGAATATTCATGAATTTTGTCAAAAAAGTCCATGGAAAGGGCCTTTGCTATTCTAAATTGACTATTAACTAAAAAATTCTTTACTAACCATTGATCCTTTGCCATGACTCCCGAATTAGAAGCAAGAATTAAAGATTTAATCGGCTCCCATAAGATTTTTGTCTTTATGAAGGGCAGTAAAATTATGCCCCAATGTGGCTTTTCCAATAACGTCGTTCAAATTTTTAACGCCCTAGGGGTACCCTTTGAAACCTTTGACGTACTATCTGATTATGATATTCGTCAAGGCATTAAGGACTATTCCAATTGGCCCACCATTCCCCAGGTTTATTTAAACGGTGAATTTATCGGCGGTTCAGACATTGTTTATCAAATGTTCCAAAGTGGTGAATTAGCTGAACAGGTAGAAGTGGCCCTAGCTTCCTAGAACGTGTTTGACAAGTATCAAATGTTGTTGATCCGCCCCCTAAATCCCCCAGAATGGGAGGCAAAGGGGGCTTTTGAAACATCATCTAAAAGGAGAGTTTCAAAAATATAATGCTATTGCCTTTTTGGGTTATCGCAAAATCCTTATAAAATAAGTCTTTGTGACTACCAACTTATTCGTTGAGCATTACAAAAGTCAGGACTTACGCAAAAATTTCGATTCTGTCCTGGGAACCATGATGTTTGGGGATAATCGTTCAAGCAAGTCCCCCAACTTTGGGGGATTTAGGGGGGGCTTGTGCGTAAGTCCTAATTAAGTACTTAAAAATCCTTGCACAGTAAGGGACTAAAGGATTTAGATTGTTATCTACAATGGTGGAACTCGCTATAAATTAGGCTATTTAGTGATTTCATCGAAGTTAAAGATAAAGGGAATGCCGGAATTTTGATCCCCCCCGCCACTAAAAACTTTTAGGCATTTGGGAACCCCCTTCTCGCCAAGCCTCGATCGCTTCTTTTTGTAGTACTAAAGTTCCCCCTTGGTCGTTGAGGGTTTCCGCTAGTAAACGTTGGGCTTCCGCTTTCCCTTTCGCACGGTTAATATCAGCTTGGGCCTGCTGTTCTGCTTCTTGGGCCACATAGATGGCCCGTTGGGCCCGTTGTTCTGCAATTTGTTTATCTTCCACGGCCCGGGCAAACTCTGGGGAGAAGGTCAGATCAACCACGCTAGTATCTAAAATGATGATGCCATACTTTTCCAAGCGGGAGCCGAGGGCTAAATCAAAATCCTCCTTTAGTTCGCTCCGTTGGGTGATGGCCTGTTCTACGGTACGTCGGGCCGCAGCGATTTTAAAGGATTCCTGGGTTTGGGGGGCAATAATTTTAGACACAATATTTTGCAAAGTGCCTTGGGTACGACGGATATTAACCACCTGGAGAGGATCTAAACGAAAATTAATAGCAAAACTAGCTTTCAGGTTCTGTAAATCCTTGGTCGAGCTCTCGGCGGGGACTTCAAATTTTTGAACTGTAATGTCATACATATCCACCGCAGAGATCAATGGTGGACGAAAATGTAAGCCTTCTAGTAAAACTCCATCCTGGGCTTTGCCAAGAATACTCAACACACCGCTTTGGCCGGGGTTGATAATCACAAAGGAGTTCAGACTTAGTAATAGTAAAAAGGCAACAACAATGCCGCCGATGAGGGGTTGTAAACTAAAGGAGGGAGTATTACGCACAGTATTTTATCGGTTTTGTATTTATATTTGGTTTGATATTTTGGGTCTAAAATTGGTCTAGTATTTTGGTTATTTTGGTGAAAATCCAAGCAATAGTTAAGGAAATAATTCCTCCATGGATACGATCGCAAAACTAAGGAATAAGAATTTAATAAAATCTAAAACTTAAACAACTTAAAATAACTCAAATATCGATGGGTTACGCTCACTCGAAGGATACCCTACAACTTTCTAAGTTATTTAATTCACGATCTAAGGAAGGATTAATCAGAGCAGGTTCATCTAATTTAGAACTGAATAACAATAAATTTCAATAAATTTCAAACCTGAACTTCAGGAAGCCTTTGCAATTTGGCAGTATTAATAACCATTGAATCCATGAAAAACTTGATGATCATGGATCTCTGC
>JAAUPO010000070.1 GCA_012033095.1 Synechococcaceae cyanobacterium RL_1_2
AGCCAACTTTTATAAAAAGAGCGTAGCAATTTCAAGTTTTCCTCCGGTTCTTCCTCTAAAAACCGTTGAAAGGCACTACCGACACCATACCAAGCTGGCAATAAAAACCGAGTTTGTGTCCAACTAAAAACCCAAGGAATGGCCCGTAAGCTACTAAGATCTTTTTTCGCTTTACCTTGGCGGCGGGCTGGGCGAGAGCTAATTTGGAGCTTACTAATTTCTTGAATGGGGGTAACCGATAAAAAGAAATCGAGAAAATCCGGTTGTTCATAGATTAATTTACGATAACTTTCCCGGGAATAGCTCGCTAATTGCTCCATGATTTCCCCCCAAGACGCAATATCATCGGAACCACTGCCCACTAAACTAGATTTGAGTACAGCGGAGGTAATACTTTCTAAGTGGTATAGGGCTAAGTCAGGTAAGGAGTACTTAGAGGCAAGCACTTCCCCTTGCTCGGTAATTTTTATGCGACCATTGATGGTGTCGGTAGGTTGGGCAATAATTGCTTCATAGGCTGGGCCACCACCCCGGCCGACGGAACCACCCCGACCATGGAAGATCTTCAAATCAACATGGTATTTTTGGGCTACTTGCTGCAGGGCTTTTTGGGCTTTATGGATTTCCCAATTGCTACTCAAAAAGCCAGAGTCTTTATTGCTATCGGAGTAGCCTAACATGACCTCTTGCATGTTGACATGGCGAGAGTTACTGATATCACTAAACCCATTCGCTTCCATGGTGGCTAAGGCTTCGTAGCTACCAGCTAAAAAGGCCCGGTATAGGGGGAGGGCAAACAAATCCTCCATCACTTGGGGAGCTCGTTTGAGATCCTCTACCGTTTCAAATAGGGGAACAATGCGGATAGAACCGACCCCGGTGATCGGGTCAAACAGTCCGGCTTCCTGGGCTAACAAGAGCACTTCTAACACGTCACTGACGTAATTAGTCATACTGATGATGTAGGTACGACAAATTTGTACCCCAAATTCTTCCTGTAGTTTTTTGAGGGTGCGGAACGTCTCGATCGTTTCATTGGTGGTGGTGGAAAAGGGTAAGCCACCGGAAATCAGGGGCCGTCTATTTTTTAACTCTTCTACTAACCAAGCGGTTTTTTGCTCTTCCTTAAGGTCTTCGTAGGACTCTAGGGTTTGCATGTATCGAACGATTTCATCGATCGCTTCGGCGTGGCGGGAGGAATCCTGACGAAAATCCAACTCTGTCAGGGTAAAGCCATAAATTTCCACTTGGGAAACGAGATTATCCAATTCTTTACAATCTAGGCCAATATCCCGCACATTGTCTTGAATTAGTTTTAACTCAGCCAGGAATTCGCTGCTAGAACTGTAGATTCTGCGTTTTTCCTCTTCGCTTAGGGGTAAACCTTGGTAATTATTGGATAAATTATTATTGCGTTCTTGGGTATAGGCTAACCGCTGACGAATATAGGTCAATTTAAGTCGATAAGGCTCCTGACGATACCGAATAGATAACATGTCGTAGATGCCGGGCATATCAATTTGATCCCGCTCTAAGGAATCTAGGGCATCTTGGGAAATGTTAGTCCAGTGGAGGGACAGGCTAAGGGTATCGGTTAATTTTTCTAGGGCTTCACGATACTTTTCAATAACTAAGTTACGTTGATAACAAGCGGTTTTCCAGGTTACTTCTGGGGTGACAAAGGGGTTGCCATCCCGATCGCCCCTACCCAAGAACCAAAGTAACAAAATTTATCCCTGGGTAGTTTGAGATTGGGAAATAAATTTGTAAGGATTGGCGTAGGCGATCAGCTAATTCTGGTAGGGCATCAAATAAAACCTCTTCAAAATAATGAAGGGTATAGTCCACTTCATCTAAAACCGTAGGTTTAAATTGATGTAATTCATCGGTATGCCACCAAAGGTTAATTTCTTCCCGTAGTTTTTGTTTAGCAGCTTGTACTTCCCAAGAACTAGCAAGACTAAGACTTGAGCAATTTTCTTCAGCGCGATCGAGGTCAGCTAAAATTTCAGCAATCCTGCGTTGTTTACGACGAATGGTATGGCGCACAATTTCTGTGGGGTGAGCCGTAAACACTAGACGAATATCTAGCTGATGTAATAGTTGTTGGATTTTTTGAGGGGGCACATTGAGATTTCTCAACTGCTCAAATAAACCATGGAAAGTACTATTTTTTTTAATTCGTTCTTGTTCCTCATTTTCCCCATCCGTTTCGGCTTTCTGTTCTAGCACTAAGGGTTGAGCAAAAATTTCATTGTAATTTTTGATAATGCCAACTTTTTCCTTATTGTGGAGTTGGGATTGTTGAGAATCTTGATAACTAACCCGCCTTAGTAGTTGTTGATCCCGCTGTTCGTAGTGCTGTTCAATAATGTTGATTAATTGAAAGTACAACGCCAACGCCCGAGATGATTTAATCGCGTCATCTAAGTTCAGTCTCTGAATTAAATCGGCTAAGTTAACTTGCTGTTTACTACTGTTTTCATCTGGAGAGCCTTGATCCCTAAGTTGTTTAAGCAGCGTAACTAAATCTTGACCACATTCTTTAACTAGAACGGATTCCCAAATTTCTTCAATTAGCTTCAGACGATATTGTAAAAATAGGTTTGAAGTAGTGAATATGTCTGAACTAATAGCACTGACATCGGACCGGGCAAGGTTACTCATAGTGATGATGACGAAGAAAGTATGACTAACAAGGGATTCCAACCTTCTCTATGCATATTTAAGGGGTTGTCGTTCCACGACATAGTAATAACATATACTGAATATTCTCAGTCGTGTCAAAAATGCCTATTATTGACCAAGGCTAGCAATGATTTCTCGAACTCGTTGGTGGTTATTGTTATTTCCTTGGGTCAGGAATAAATCCGCTGCGGTTTCTAAATCTAAAATAGCTTCTTCTGCTTCTCCAATCAAACTGTAGGTAACCCCCCGATTGCCATAGGCTTCGGCTAAGTCTGGACTCAGGGCGATCGCTCGATTAAAGTCCTCAATGGCTTTGACGTAATCTCGACGGTTTTTATAGGCTAATGCTCGATTGTTATAGGCTTGAACATAATCCGGATTGAGGGCGATCGCTTGATTAAAATCCTCGATCGCGGTGAGAAAGTTATTAATTTGAAAATAGGAAAAGCCACGATTATAGTAAGCAACGGCGGACTGGGGATTAATTCTAATGACTTCCGTAAAATCAACGACCGCTTCCGCATATTGCCCTAAATTAGCGTGGGCGATGCCTCGATTTTCATAGGCAGTGGACGAATTGGGGTTAAGGCGAATAACTTGGGTAAAGTCAATAATGGCTCGATCATAGTTTTGTCGATTTTGGTAAATTAACCCCCGATTGTTATAGGCCACCACCAAATTGCGATCGAGACGTAGGGCTTGACTATAATCCTCCAACGCTTGATCGTATTGCCGTTGGGTCGCATAAACATTTCCCCGACCAAGATAGGCAGGGGCATAATTACGGTTAATGGTAATGGCTTCATCATAGTCGGCCAAAGCCCCCGTGTAATTCTGCTGGAGCATATACAATAACGCTCGGTTAGTATGGGCCGCGACAAAAAACTGATCTAAGCGAATCGCCTCGTTATAATCCGCTAAAGCACGATCAGATTGGTTTAATTGTTTGTAGGCATTGCCTCGATTATTATAAACTTCTGCTAAAAAAGGATTGAGATTTAACGCTTCACTATATTTAGCGATCGCTTGATCATATTGTCCGTCCGTAAAATACCTATCTCCCAAATTAATATACTGTTGGGGGCTAACACTACGGGACGCAGGTAGCTCTTGGCCCTGCACTACGATGGCCAAGACAGGACTGAGGCTCAACGCTAACGTTAGAAAAAATGATCTTAAAATTCCCACAGAAAACAAAAATGACTTATAAACTTCACGACTCATCAACAATCCAATTGATGGGCTCCCCCTAATTATGACTTGATTATTTGTAAAATCATCCCCAAGCTAATTAAATCTTTAAATCTCAAGGAAAGTTTACGCAAAACCCTAGGGTCTTCAACTTCTACACATCAAGACTACCCACATAAAACAGCCAGAGCAAATCAAACATAATGTCATCTTTGGTTGAATCCCAGCCCTAGGTTTACAAAAACACTCTCCCCCTAGATCCCAGAATTGCCCCAAAATTCTTCAGGATTTGGTAGGGTTATTACTGAAAAAAGATTAATCAAAATTTTGTAAATTCCATTAAGCTATTCATGGGGTAGCCTTACCGGGGCAAACCCTTTTATAATTGCCTCCGGATCAATCCTAATCTTTCAAGCCGCAATAAACTATGACAGAAGAGCAAAAACAATCTGATCTAAATCAAGAAGAGGCCATTAATCCCCCTGAGTCATCTTCTGATCCTGTACCAACCGATGTTGAAGTTGCAATAGAAACACCGGAAACAGATATGATTGAAACAACTTCCGCCTTTGAAGGCGATGGCGACCAAGAAGATTTAGTCTCATCGGATCAAGACCTAAGCTCTACCGATGCTCCCGATGATGAATTGATGGAGGAGCAAGAAGAAGATGATGAGATGATTGTTGCCCTTCAACAGGAAATTGCTGCCGTCAATGAACGATTAATGGAGCAAATTCAAGAAACAGATAATTTCAAAAGTCAATATGCCCGTTTAGCTGCGGATTTTGATAATTTCCGTAAACGCAATGAAAAGCAAAAGGAAGAATTAGAGCTACAGGTCAAGCGCAACACCATCAATGAATTACTCGCTGCGATCGATAGCTTTGAGCGTGCCCGCTCCCATATCAAACCAGAAGATGATGGAGAAATGACTATTCACAAAAGTTATCAAGGGGTATACAAGCAACTAGTAGAAGGATTAAAAAAATTGGGGTTTCCGCCATGAGACCTGAAGGCCACCCCTTTGATCCCAACCTCCATGAAGCCGTCATGCGCGAAGCCACCAATGAATACGATGAAGACATTGTAATCGAACAACTAGTGCGAGGATATATGCTCAATGAAACGGTGCTGCGTCATGCCATGGTTAAGGTAGCTGCCCCATCGGAGGATTTAGCGACGGATGATGAACCCCAAAATTCAGATCCGGCTATCACTGAGTAATTTAGTAATTTAACTAGGGCGTGTCATCCATTAGCTATTAGCGTTAAAACGTTGATCCTGAGCCAGGTTCAGAAAATAAGTTTTAAACTGAAATCCTTAGCTAAGACAAAGTTTCAGGTTTAAATGATGACAGCCCCTAGTAGTTTAACTAGAAACCCTCTTTACTCAGTTAGGACTTTACGCACAAGCCCCCTAAATCCACCAAATTTGCGGGACTTGCTTGAACGACTGTCCCCAAACATCATGGTTCCCATCACAAAATTGAAATTTTTGCGTAGGTCCTGTCAGTCCCTAGACCCTAAATCCATAGTGCACTTAAGTGCAGAATATGGTCTATAGAAGAAGCCATTGCCCCCTGCTCTAAGACCTTGAACAACATCCCAATCGCTTTACCGCCATTGGAATTTTATTTATTAAGAAAGTAAACCCAGGGGAGAATTTACGGCGTAGAGCTTTAGGCTCCAAAGTTTAGAAGTGATCAAATTCCTCAGTTAAGAACTATAATAACTATAGTTTTTTAAGGATTTTTAATGCTTTAATTTCTGCTGGGAATAGACCTTTGCCCTGTGGAGGATACATTTAGCGTTTTTAATTACTTTATAGTTGTTAGTTTAGTTGTAATTTTGATTTAGAAGAAAATCCGGTGCTAAGATTAGGCTCAAGAAATTAAAGTTTGTTCAATAGTTTTTTGAGAAAATTTACAAACTTAATTTACAAACTTATTTTATCCGTGGCATAGCTAAGATTTTTATTCTGGGGTTCAATTGCATAGGGCAAATTAACTTACATTACTACCAATGATCTTTGAACTGTTAACCCCCTTTTGAAGATAAAGATCACATTCAAATAGGCAAGATATCGAGTTAATTAAGTACTATTAAATCATTATGGGAAAAGTCATTGGCATAGACCTTGGTACCACTAATAGCTGTATTGCTGTATTAGAAGGGGGAAAACCCATTGTTGTAAATAATAGCGAAGGGGCGAGAACAACCCCCAGTGTGGTGGGCTTTGGCAAAGGGAGTGAACGTTTAGTTGGTCAATTGGCAAAAAGACAAGGGGTTACTAATGCGGGTAATACGGTATATAGCATTAAGCGTTTTATTGGCAGACGTTGGGATGATACGGAACAGGAGAGATCTAGGGTTGCTTACACTGCGGTCAAAGGAAAAGATAATACGGTAGATGTACAGATTCGGAATAAACGATATACTCCCCAAGAAATTTCGGCTATTATTTTACAAAAATTAAAAGCCGATGCAGAGAAATTTTTGGGGGAAGAAGTCACTGAAGCTGTAATTACTGTGCCGGCCTATTTTACTGATGCCCAACGTCAAGCGACTAAGGATGCTGGCACGATCGCTGGATTAAATGTATTACGCATCATTAATGAGCCTACGGCGGCGGCATTGGCCTATGGTTTAGACAAACAGGATTATGAACAAAACGTTTTAGTGTTCGACTTGGGGGGCGGCACCTTTGACGTATCTGTTCTCCAATTGGAGATGGGATCTTTGAAGTTAAAGCGACTGCCGGAAATAACCATTTAGGGGGGGACGATTTTGATAATGTGATCGTGGATTGGCTTGTAGAGGCATTTAAAAACAGCGAAGGCATCAACTTAGCCGAAGATAAAATGGCTATTCAACGGCTAAGGGAAGCAGCGGAAAAGGCGAAAATTGATTTATCCACTGCCCTAACAACTTTAATCAATTTACCCTTTATTACTGCCGATGACAGTGGGCCAAAACACATTGAAACGGAATTGTCGCGATCGCGTTTTGAAGAGTTAGCATCAGAATATATTAAAGGCACCATTGATCCCGTAAAACAAGCTATTCGGGATGCAGAATTAAGACCCGACGATATTGAACATATTATTTTGGTGGGGGGATCCACCCGCATTCCCGCAGTCCAAAGCGCGATTAAAAGTTTTTTTAATGATCGTGACTTGAACCATTCCGTTAATCCAGATGAAGCAGTAGCCCTAGGGGCCGCCATCCAAGCCGGAGTATTAGGGGGTGAAGTGGAAGACATCCTCCTATTGGACGTTACGCCCTTATCCCTCGGTTTAGAAACCTTTGGTGAAGTATTTACAAAGATCATTGAAAGGAATACCACCATTCCCACCAGTAAGGGTCAGATTTTTTCCACCGCCAGCGATGGTCAGACCTCCGTAGAAGTCCATGTGCTCCAAGGAGAACGGGCTATGGCCAGGGACAACAAAAGTTTAGGCAAATTTTTGTTAACAGGAATTCCCCCAGCTCCTAGGGGCGTGCCCCAAATCGAAGTTAACTTTGAAATCGATGTTAACGGGATCTTAAAAGTTGATGCCCAGGATCGGGGAACTGGCCGGGCCCAAAGTATTGTCATTAGCAATACTGGTGGCTTATCTGAAGCGGAAGTACAACAGATGAAACAGGATGCAGAAAAATATGCAGCCCTGGATCAACGCCGGATTAAACTATCGGAGTTGAAAAACCAAGCGGATAGTTTATTCTACAGTTACGAAAATACCCTTAAGGATAATGCCGATCTAATTACAGCAGCTCTTAAAGAAGATCTTGATTTTAAACGACAGGAGTTAGAATCAGCCTTAGCCGATGAATCGATGGAGTTAGAGGAAATTCAAATCACCTTAACTACTTTCCAAACTAGTTTGTTAGATATTGGTGAAAGTATTTATCGCAATAATACTAAAAGCAATAGTTCCAACAAAGTTCCAAGTGTAGAACCGACAGCGAAACCCCGTGCTGGCATCTCGATCGCGGTACCCCCCAAACACGCCCCCCAATCTACTTCTGGTTCCACTTCTGTCACCGATCAAGACAAGGAAGAAACTAGCATTACTGAGATTGTTGAGATGTCTGAAACGGACTACTTGACCGAGCAAAACAACACTGAAACCACCATCGAGTCAGATAATAACGATGATTTTGATTTTGACTTTGATTTTGACGAGGATAACAGTATTACAGGGGATTACGAAGAGGTGGGGTAATCGGTTGTCCCCCTATCCCGCAATCCCCCCAGGAACGATAGTTTTCTTTACAAAATAAGCCCTCGCAAAAGGGTAGTTGGGTCATTTTGAGATGAATTTGAAAGATAAATTTGAAAATTGATTGGTTTTAAAAATCTCGGCAAATATACTTTCTTGAAAATTTTCACCTAAACGTTCATCTTTATATTTCAGCAGCACCCCGTAGAACGAACTGCCATGGGATGGGGGGGAGGGGGTTCCGTGTTGATCCGCCCTTCATTCAAAAATGGTTAACGTTTGTTGCCACCATTGAACTCCTCT
>JAAUPO010000071.1 GCA_012033095.1 Synechococcaceae cyanobacterium RL_1_2
GTAAAAATCAGATCTAAGGTGACATCCTGGGGTAATAAAGCGGGGAGCTGCTCCACCACTTGACGCACCCCTTGCTCGACGGTCACGAGGGTAGAACCAGTACTTCTTCTAACGGAAAAGGCCACCACTGGCTTACCGTTTAAATAGGCGGTCTGACGAGCTTCCCCGAAACCATCGGTGACGGTGCCTAATTCCTTCAGGGCTACCGTGGCCCCCGTAGGTAAGGTAATGCCATAGTTTTGGATTTCTTCCACGGTTTTAGCACTACCAACGGCCCGGACATTTTGCTCAATGCCCCCAATCTCAGAACGGCCGCTGGGTAAATTGAGGTTAAAGTTAGCAATCTGGTTATTCACCTCCGTGGTGGTGAGGTTATAAGCCTGCAATCGTTCCGAACTTAGATCTACGCGAATTTCCCGATCCACTCCTCCGATGCGATCGACGGTGCCCACCCCTTCCACACTCAAAATTTCCTTCGCAATCACCCGATCAACTAAATCACTCAACTCCTCCACGGAGCGATCGGGGGACTGTACCGCATAGGTAATAATAGAACCCCCAACAAAATCTAACTTCCGTACGATGGGCTCCAAAATATCATCGGGTAACTGCGATCGTACCTGGGATACCGCATTGCGAACGTCATTAGTGGCCTGTTCTGTGTCGGTACCGAGCACAAACGTTACCGTGGTTTGGGACGTGCCCTCACTCACCACCGACGTTAAATCATCAATATTTCCTAACCCTGCCACCGCATCCTCGATGGTTTTGGTCACTTCCGTTTCTAGCTCCGTGGGACTAGCCCCAGCTTGGTTAACGGTGATGGTGATGGCCGGCACATCAATATTGGGATTATTGTCGATCCCTAGTCCTAAAAAGGAGAAAAAACCCACGATGCTGAGCACTAAAAATAACACTAGGGTCGGAACAGGTTTTTTAATCGACCAGACGGAGAGGTGGAAGGACATAACTTAAAACTGGGGTTACCCATCCCAACTTAACAAAAATTATTACTTCCATCATAGGCCCTATTACCCATCAAAGGGAGATTAATCCCTTTAACGCGATCGTTGGGGGTGATCCCAATCTCATCATTGAGGGCAGTTCACTTCAGTACAAGCAATGGCCCATAGATGGATTAGGGATTTCGCGTTAATTATCGGGGTCATGCTTAGAGGCTGTTTATAAAGTCAATTGAATTGGCATTTTGCCCCCTAAACTCCCTAAATTTGGGAGACTGTATAATGATTTTCCTAACTACTAAGACAAAAGTTGGGTCAAAAAACTTTAAATAGGTCTGAGAGCTTTACTCGGTAAGGATTACAACCAATTTCGATAGAGTGCTTGTGTCGTAAGGGTTTAAGGTTTTTGTTCTGTAGTTAGTCATTTTTCAGGAATCTCTCCCCTAGAATTGGGGACAGGGGGGCTTTTCAAACACATTCTGAGGGTTAAACTGGGAATGGAATAAATGTTCAGTCCATCAATCATCATCTAAGTCTTCAACCCCTCCAGACTTTTTAACTACCACTTCCTCTGGTAGGGGAGCTTCAATATCCTTATCGCGATTTAGATTATTCAAAAATTCCAGTAAAGGGCCAACCCGATTAGAAAATTCAGGCAAAATTTCCCTAGTAAAGGCTTCTGCTGCTTTAGACCGATAACGATTGGGATTGAGTACCACATAAAGATTGCGCTTGACTTCCATGTCGCGAATTTTTACGGTACGAATTACCCCCATTTTCAACTCCTTCTCGATCGCGGTGGTGGAAACAAAGGCCGAACCAAGGGAGGATTGCACCGCATTTTTAATCGCTTCTACCGAATTAAGTTCCATTTCGATGCGGAAGCGTTTGGGGTCAATTTCAGAGCGATTTAACACCTGATCCACGACTTTGCGGATCGTTGATTGGGAATCTAGGGCAATAAAATTAAGGCGGTATAGATCCTCTTTTTGGATTGTATCGTGTTCGGCTAAGGGATGGGAGGCGGGTAAAATTAAAGCTAATTCATCCTCTGCGTAATTAATTACCTGTAGGGTTTCTTGGAGTTCTGTGGGCACTTCCCCCCCAATGACCGCTAGATCCACCTGTCCATTGGCCACACTCCAGGAAGTCCGACGGGTTGAATGGACTTGTAACTGTACGGAAACCTCTGGGTATTTTTTACGAAATAGCCCAATCATCCTGGGTAACAGATAAGTTCCAGTGGTTTGGGAAGCTCCAATAATGAGGGTTCCCCCCTGAAGATTTTGTAAATCTTCGATGGCGCGGCAGGTTTCTTGGCACAGGGTCAGAACTTTTTCCCCGTAATTGAGCAATAGATGGCCAGCCTCGGTTAATTGGGCTCTACGGCCACCGCGATCGAAGAGGGGTACATTTAGTTGCTTTTCTAAATTTTGTACCTGAAGACTAACGGCCGGTTGGGAAACGTAGAGACTATCCGCCGCTCTTTTGAAACTCCCCTCTGAGGCGATCGCTTTGAGGATGCGGAGTTGATCCAAAGTGAAAGGAATATCTGTCATAGGGCAAAGGATTTACAAATCAAGGAGGATGAATAGGTCTCTAGCGTTGCCCTAAACGGGTGAATAGAAGGATGTTTACCATAGTAGGCTCTTGGTGGCATATACCCATGGGAGCATCTTTATCTTTGTAAATGTTTAGGGTCAGGGACTGTCATGGAACCAATTACAACAAAGAAGGTGTAGGCATAATTATCCAGGATTGCCCTTAGGAATGTAGGTGTATTGCCATGACATTACCATAGGCAGGGGAGTAAGTTTCAAAGATTGGTTAAGTTTTACAACAATTTCATAATACAATTGGCGAAATCTTAACATTAGACAGTTTTTAGCTTATGCAGGATGGTAGTTGGTTAACCTCTAGCCACGGAATCATATTGGCGATGCTTGGGGGTTTCGCGATCGCCCATAGCGGCTTGGCAGCGTTGAGGCCCTGGGGTGAATCAAAAATTGGCAATCGTCTTTATCGAGTATTGTTTGCCCTCGTTAGTATTCCCTTCGCTACCGTCCTAATTATTTATTTCTTTAACCATCGTTATGACGGCTTAATTCTCTGGGAATTACAGGGAGTACCTGGAATTAAATCTGTAGTTTGGATTTTATCAGCAATTTCCTTTCTGTTTCTATACCCAGCAACCTTTAATTTGTTAGAAATTGCGCGATCGCAAAACCAGAAATCCATCTCTACGAAACTGGCATTATGCGGATCTCCCGCCATCCCCAATGGTAGGTCAAGTGATTTGGTGCATTGCCCATAGTCTCTGGATTGGCAGCACCTTTACCTTGGTCACTTCTTTTGGGTTAATTGCCCACCATTTATTTGCAGTGTGGCATGGCGATCGACGATGGTATCAACGCCACGGAGAGCAATTTTTAGCCGTCAAAGCCCGCACCTCTATTATTCCCTTCAAAGCCATTCTGGATGGCCGTCAAACTTTACAATGGCAAGAATTCTTCAAACCAGCCTATGCTGGGGTCACAGCCTTTGTCTTGCTACTGTGGTATGGTCACCCCTGGTTATTAACGGCAACGAACAAAGTTTTCTGGTAAGTTAATTATCAAGGAAATATAAAGAACCACCGTGATTGTAGTTAGTCAAAACAGTTTTGTTAGTGAAGTAATTGAATCGCCCCACGTCGTAATTGCTTACTTTTGGGCCCCTTGGTGTGGTCTTTGTAATTTCATCGAGCCGTTAATTATGCAATTACCTAAAAAATTTGCGAAGGAGTTAAAGCTAGTAAGTATTAATGCTGATGCTAATTTCAAATTGGCCAATAACTACCGCATTAAAAGCTTACCTACTCTAATTATTTTTAACCAGGGCCAGGTGGCCCAACGCATTGAAAGCTTCCACGATCGCGACAGTCTGTTCCAAGTTCTAGAAAAAAGTTTATCCTGTGGTCAGGAATAGGGTCTGCCCCATCAAAGATCGTTATTAAGGCATAACTGGCTATTTTGTAAAAAAACGATGCAAGTTATGCCCTTATGGTCTAGGTTTTACGCTTTAAGCCTTAGTTAACTTAGTGGGCGGTACCATTACCGTGGTAGTTATCGGTGTCATAGAAGCCATTTTTCGTGGCAAAAAATAGGGCCGACACAATGAATAGACCGCTAAGGGCCGCAAGGATTAATTTAATGTCCATAATGGCTGGGGTAGATAAAGATAGGATCACAACCTACTAGGTTAGACAAACCCACGAAAAAAGGTCTAGAAACTTAGCATTAATTTAGAATTGTGCTGACATAATGGCCCATCATATTTGCTGTGGTTGCGCGATCGCGTAAGTAAACTGATTAGGACTTACGTACAAGTCCCCTAAAGCCCCCAAATTTGTGGGACTTGCTTGAACGATTATCCCCAAATATCATGGTTTCCAGTACAGAATCGAAATTTTTGCGTAAGTCCTGAAGTTAATTGAATTTGCCTTTTGCCCCCTAAATTCCCCAAATTGGGGGGACGGTATAAGGATTTTCCAGAAATTTCTCCCCCAGCATTGGGAGCAGGGGGGCTTAATAAATCAGCTCTTAATATCAGCATATCAGCAACAATTGAGATAAAGATTATTTTCCCATACCAAATAAAACGGTTTTGGTATAATCCCTCAATCTGAGTGAACCGATAGGGTTGAATATGGACAAAACTATCCTATTTGTTGGAAGGATTTCGGAGAGAAATAAACCATGAATATACCGACTAGAACATTAATCCTACGGGGAATAATGGCTTTAATGTCCCTAGGTGTTGGTACCTTGGTGCTTCATCCTCCATGGATCCAAACTGCTGGGGCAGAAACCAACCCGCCGATCGCGATACCGGAAAAAGTGAATTTTGGGCAGCACTTTAGCGACTTAGGGGTGAATGGCTCCATCATCATTTATGACCTTAATCAGACCCAGGAATTTGAATATAATTCTGATCGTAATGGGAGAGCTTTTCCGGTAGCTTCGACGTTTAAAATCTTAAATTCCTTAATTGCCCTAGAAACCAAAACGATTGAAAATGATGTGGCGGTATTAACCTGGGATGGTGTGCCCCGATCACTAACGGAATGGAATCGGGATTTAAATTTGAGGGAAGCTTTTCGTTGGTCGGCGGTGTGGTTTTATCAGGTCTTAGCGCGCAAAGTCGGTTATGAATCGATGAATCAATGGGTAAGGGCTAGTAACTATGGCAATCAAACCATCGGTACACCGGAGGATATTGATCGCTTTTGGTTAGATGGCACGTTGCAAATCACTCCGTATCAACAAATTGATTTTTTGCGCCGACTCCAGGGGAATCAATTACCGTTTTCTGAGCGATCGATCGCGATGGTTAAAGATATTATGATCATAGAAAAGACTCCGGCCTATACTTTGCGGGCCAAAACGGGCTGGTATGGTTATGGCCAAACTGATATTCAAAATATTGGTTGGTATGTGGGCTATCTTGAGCAAAATCAAAACGTCTATTTTTTTGCCACTAATCTTGATCTTCATGAAACCAAAGATGGGGCGATGCGTATGGAATTAACCCGTCGTTGCTTACGGGATTTAGGCTTGCTGTAACGATTATTTAGCCAGAGCCTAGGGTAGATGAATTTCCCCTAATAGGCCTTCGGCCCTAGCCCCCGTGGCGGTGGGTAAATTGCCGGGGATGCCATGCCAACGCCAATAGGCTAAAACTGCAAACGCGATCGCTTCTTTAAAATCACTACTGACCCCCAGGGCATCACTGGGAATTACTGCTACATTTTCTAGGTAGGCCCTGAGGCGGGAGATCAGATAGGTATTATGCACCCCACCTCCACAGATAATTACTTCATCGGGCATTTGGGGTAAAAAGCGACGATAACTATCCGCGATCGAAGCAGCGGTTAATTCCGTTAGGGTGGCTAACCAATCAGGGGCAGATAGGTGTAGATCTTGGGCTTGGGCGCACCGTTGGCAATGGTGAAAATATTCTAGACCAAATAATTCTCGCCCCGTGGATTTGGGGGGAGCTTGGGTAAAAAACTCCTCCTGTAACCATTGCTCCACTAATTCTAAACAGGGTATCCCTTTCGCTGCCCAGGCTCCATTGGGGTCATAGGTTTGTTCTCCGTCGGTAAATTCAGCGATCGCAATATCCAATAACGTATTACCTGGGCCCGTATCCCACCCTTGCACCTGGGCTAACCAATCCCGATCGCTACGGGCTGGAATATAGGTCAAATTACTAATGCCGCCAATGTTTTGAATACAACGGTGATGGGCATCATGGCTAAGCACACAAGCATCAACCTTTGGCACCAGGGGCGCACCCTGCCCCCCTAACACTAGATCTTGTTGACGAAAATTACTAACGGTAGGAATTTGGGTTTGATGGGCGATCACGGCTCCCCGTCCTAGTTGCCAACTATAACCTAACTGCCCTGGCAACGGAGGACGATGGAAAATGGTCTGGCCATGGGAACCAATTAAGGCCGCTGGTTCCTGGTGCCGTTGAATAGCAAGGGCCGCTTGGGCAAACACCTCCGCGATCGCTCATCCATAGTCGCTAAGGTTTCTGGACTAACCGCTTGCCCAGTAATTAAGCCTAAAATTTGCTCCCGTAATGAGGAGGATAGGGATAGTTTCCCCAGCAATTACGTCTAATTGTAGATCCATCCCCGTCCCAGAAATGTTTACTAGGGCGGTATCAATACCATCCGCAGAGGTTCCACTCATTAAACCTGTAACTAACATAATGACCTTTCCCTGGTATCAAAAAATCCCGCAATAACGATCAAAAGCTTCAGGATGAAAACAAATCTCTCTACAACGCTTTATACAATGGTCTTGATTTAAACTTAGCTCCAGACTGAGCATATTTAAAACACTTGAGGACTAGCATTTGTAGCGAATTTGCCTATGGTTAAGTACACATAAATCTTTGCACAATAAAGCATTATAAAAATCTGTAGTATTATCTACAAATTGTGAAACTCGCTATATTATCCCCTATTTTCCCACAGTCCGATTTAGTTCTGGGGAGCCACGGGAAGCAGCATTAACCACGGTGTTATCACGGTTAGGGGGATCAATCTTTATCTTAAACGAACTTTTTGATCCTAGGGTTTTACGGGGTTTTATGGCTTCAAAACTTCCTCGTAAACTTGTTCGATCGCTTTAACCATTTCCCTCCCATCGAATAACTGCTGGGTCAATTGTTGGGCATTATGGCCTAAGCGATCGCGCTCAGGGGGATGACGGAGCAAAAAAATTAATGGTGAACTAATTTTTCCCAATCTTGGGGGGGAAATAATAGGCCGGTTTGTTGATGGTGCACAATTTCAGGAATGCCATAAATATTAGGCACAACCACCGCTTTACCCATTAACATCGCCTCTGTCATTGCTCGCCCTAACCCTTCCCACAAAGAAGACAGGGCAAAAATATCACTGATGGCTAGAATATCTAGTACATCTTCCCTAGAGCCTAAAAATTGAACTTGATGCTGGAGTCCTAAGGTTTCCACCTGCGTTAATAATTCGGGTTTTAGCTCGCCATCCCCCACCAGGAGCAACACCGTATCAGGGCAAGTTTTCACCACTTCAGCAAAGGCTTGAATCAAATAATGGGGGGCTTTTTGGGGTTCTAGGCGACCCACCATGGTAATAATTTGGGTTGGAGTTTTCAGACCTAATGCTTGACGTAATTGATTTTGCTCCGGTTTAAGGGCTGCTAACCGACGGAAATCGATACCACTGTAGATGGTGCGAGAATTTTCTTGGGTGATGATGCCTAAGGCGATCGCTTGGTTACGATTGAGCTCCGAGACGGTAATTAGAAATTGAGTGTAACTGGCGGCCCAACGTTCTAACCAGATAAATAGATTTTGTTTCCACTGGGGCATAAAATCGTGGAACGGAAAGCCATGGATAGTATGCACTACCGGAGTTTTTGTAATGAAAGCGGCGATTCGCCCTAAAATCCCTGCTTTTGAGCTATGGGTATGGATTAGATCAAATTTTTCCCGCCGCATTAATTGCACAATTTGCCACAACGCCCGTAAATCCTTAATGGGATTGATGGGGTTAACTAGGGTCTCAATGGGGCTAAATTGGTCACTAGAGATTTTCGCTCGGTCTAACCATTCTCCGGCCGGATTGCTGGCTACGTGCACAATATAACGATCGCGATGTGGAGTTCCACGGTGAGTAAAGTATTGTCTTGAGCTCCCCCCACCACCAGGCGAGTAATTAAATGTAATACTTTCATTTTCATAGGTTAAATCGGCGATCGTGCTGGTGAGCCATTAACCAGAGTAAAGGAGATTCGCTGTTTTTGCGCACAAGTCACGGCCAAAGATTTATTGGGAGCATCTCACTTTTGCAGAAACACTCATCTTAGGAGATTGAAACCCCTATTCTGTCGTTAGCAAA
>JAAUPO010000072.1 GCA_012033095.1 Synechococcaceae cyanobacterium RL_1_2
CAACTGCAACCACTGATGATGTGGGTTTGACTCTCACTGGTGCGACCTTGGCTGTAGCGATCGATCGCGTAGCTGGAACCTAGTACCTACAATCTCACCAATGCTAGTGCGGCGTTAGTCGGAATCCCGAATTTAACCTTAACCGCTGCCAATATTGCGGCTAATGGTAATGCCACCACCACGAACGTTAGCATCGGCACCTTTGCGTTACTCATTAGCGATAATGCCCGTATTAACGGTTCAGGATTAGTATTTACCAAAAATTTAAGTGGTATAAGTTTTGCAGCCCAAAATGTGGGGGCTCTCATTGGTAGTGGAGCTAGTACCCCTATTACTACCGATGATGTGGGGCTGAATTTGACCAATGTTGATTTAACTGTTGCGATCGCTAACGACGGAACCTATACCTACAATCTACAAAATGCCAGTGCCGGTTTAGTCGGCATTCCCAACCTCACCCTAGCCGCTACTAATATTTCCGCTAATGGAGATGCCACCAATACGAACGTTAATATTGGTACTTTTACATTAGATGTAAACGGTAACGCTAAATTATCCGGTAGCGCATTAACTTTCAGCAAAAATGCAGCAGGTATTCAATTTAGCGGTAATAATATTGGAGCCTTCATCGGCTATGACAAAGGAACGCCATCCCCCAATGATGACCTAGGCCTTTTAATTACCAATGCAAATCTAACGATCGCGATCGCCCCTAATGGCACCTATAACTATAACCTCACCAATGCCAATGCTAGCCTAATCGGGATTAGTAGCCTTACCCTCCAATCCTCCAACATCTCAGCGAACGGTAACGCCACCAGTACTAATGTTACGATCGGGACATTTGCACTGGGCATAGTAGGTAGTGCCAGAATTAATGGCAATAATCTGAACTTTACCAAAACTGCCACCACCATTACCCTAGGAGCCACCAACGTTAATGCCTTTATTGGTAATGGAGCAAATACCGCTACCACCGCCGACGATGTAGGATTAGCCGTTACTAACACAACCTTCGGTTTGACCCTTAACCAAAATAGTACCTATGCCTACAATGCCAATGGTACGGCTTCCCTGGTGGGTATTAATTTCTTTAACTTTAACGGCACGATCGCAGCCACCGGAGATCAGGACAAAGTAAGCGTCGCCCTCAACAACATCACCCTCAACCTATCCCAATACGCCCGTCTGCAAGGTAATTTCAACTTCTCTGTCTTTGACCAAAACAATACCGAAATTATTGAATTTGGGATGGCTGGGGTCTCCGCTTTCCTCGGTCAAGGAGCTAGCACCATCAATACTGCCGATGACTTTGGTCTAGGACTCAGTGCCGTTAACGGTAAATTCCAAATCAGAAAACCCATCAATGGCATCCAATCCCTAGCCTATGACTTAAGCGGAACCTTAGCCTTTAGTGGATTTACCGGACTAACCCTAGGGGGAACTGTCAAAGCCCAATATAACGATGCCACCTTTGACATCACCATTAACGACAACGGAACCCCTACCAATACCGCCGACGACATCATCCTTACGAGGGGCTTAAATCGAGTTAGCGGCACAGGTCTAACCCTAGGAGTAAACGCCCTCAATAGTGTCGGTTTACAAGGCTCCATCTCCACAGATGCCGTGCTCGATCTTCGCAATAACGGTGATATTATTGCCGCCCTCGCCAACGTTACAGCTAACATTAGCCTTGCCAACCAAACCGCAGGAGGCAACCTTGGCAACACCACTTCCCAAACCGGAACTCTGGCCGGTAGCCTCGAAAATGGCTATCTCGGTTTAGTGCTTAAGAATGATGGCAGGTATGCGTTCCAAGGTTTTGCCAATGCCAATGTTACCGTTAATGCATTAAAAGCAGGGGGAGATATTGGGGTGTATGGCGTGAGAACTAATAATAGTAGCCTCGTCATTAACGAAACCATACAGGTAGGGAACGAGACTATTACCATCAATCTCAATACCGCTAACCCCAATTTTAACCTCGATTTAGGAACCCAACTTGTCCCCATTGCCTTTGATCCTAGCGGTAATACCTTTGGTTTTAATGTCAGTAATATTTCCGTTGATGTCAGTTTAGAAACAGGGGTGGGGGTAAATATCCGGGGAGTCCTCGACGATGCCGCCACTTTCCTCTCAGGGGTTAAAAATGACCTTAATGGTACTTTTGTCGCCCAAAAACTCCCCATTTTAGATAGAAGCATTGATCAAATTATTGGGGTTAGTAATTACCTTGCCCTAGGGGATCAGGTTAACAATTACTTAAGTACTTCCACCGATGCCAACACCAGTAACCGCAGTGTACTTGGTTTAATTTCCTATCTCAAAGATAATTGGTTATCCCAACTTCCCATTTATGAAGGATTAACCTTTGTCTATGATCCAAACAATAGTCAATTTATCCTCACCTACGCTTCTAACACTACCTATAAAACCCAGTTTGATCTCAATCTAGGGGATCAAGTCGCAAATTTGGGTTTAGAATTTACCGGCAATGCCTCGATTGAACTGGAGGTAACCCCCACTATTGATTTTGATCTGGTCTTTAACTGGGGAACTAATCCTGGAGTTAATTTTAATCTTAATAATTTAGGTTTCAGCGCAGCGGCCAGTGTAAGTGATTTAGTATTAGGAGCTTACTTTGGCCCCTTAGAAGCCAGTATTGGTTCCTATGACATTGGTAAACAAAAAGGCTCATTAAATTTAGGTTTTGCTGGGGGGATTGCCTACGGTAATTTCGATAGTGATCCTGAAAAAGAATGGCAGTTCAATATTACTAATGGTGGCACTGTTGATGTGACATTGCCCCTCTATGCATCTTTAGCTGGGGTGGAAGTCGGGACGGATCCGGCTAATCCCCCAACGGTGAATTTAAATGGCTCCCTATTGGTACAAAAAACAGAAAGTATTGATCCCGATGGTGATGGGCCCCTGGGCTTAACTTCTTTGACCTATGTCAGTCCTGGCGCGATCGCGTTGACCACTGCTAATTTTGATAAGCTCAAAAACTTTAGCAATTTTGGAGTAGTAGATGTTCTGTTAATGTTCCGGGGGATGGTTAGTTGGGCTAAGGATTACCGTAATTATGAAATTATGGAAACCCCCATTCCCTTCATTGATAAAACCCTCGGTGATGCGTTAGATTTTGCAACGGCTTTTAACGATGATGTGTTAGGCAAAATTGATTTTTATCAACCCCAAATTAACTTGACAGCGGGCACTGGGGCCACCGTTAACCAGGCTTTAACGACCTTAACCGCCAGCAGTGCTTTTAGTGCCCAATATTTAGATCCCCAAACCAATAGCAATATTAATGTGGTGGGGCAATATATTACCCTCGATCGCATTGGTATTTTCCAAATCACAGCGGTTAATGGCAATGTTCTCACCATTAAGCAGGTCAATGACACCCAGGATCTACAACTCAATAAAGTTGATAATGTAGCTAGCCTAGTGAGCAATGGCGTAATTAGTAACGTTAACTACACCATTCACAAAAACGGCAATTAATCCGCTCCCTCCAGGATTTAGTAGTAGCAATTAATAAATCCGATATTTTGCCGTCACGGTGCCCCTAGAATATGACGCAGTAAATAATACCTTCACCATTCCCTTTAATTTTGATTACACTGTGCCGGTGATTAATGATGTTTCCCTCGATTTCTTGAATTTAGATTTAGGGGAACTAAAGTTAAGCAGCAACGGGAAGATCGATCTTTCCGCTAGTGTGATGGGTTCGGCTAGTTTAGTTATTGACTTTGCTGGAAAAACCTTAACTAAAGCGGATGGGACTCCCCTCAAAGATATAAATGGGAATGATATAACCACTTTTGACCTTTTTGTGGATGATGTGGAGCTAAAAGGAGAGGTTAACTTTAACCTCGAGGATCTGGAGGTAGCTGCTAAATTAGGATTTTTGGAATTAACGGCTGGGGGAGTTGGTTCGGGCTCAGGTA
The DNA here is from genome assembly GCA_012033095.1 of Synechococcaceae cyanobacterium RL_1_2. Lineage (GTDB taxonomy): Bacteria > Cyanobacteriota > Cyanobacteriia > Cyanobacteriales > JAAUPO01 > JAAUPO01. The sequence continues at coordinate 3,960 of JAAUPO010000072.1, forward strand.
TTGGGGTTAGTGCCTCGATCGCGACGGGCTTAGCGGGTAAACAAAGCTTTAGTCGTTTGATCACTGGGGAATTTATTAATGACTTTTATCTCAATGTTAATAGTGAAGCTTCTGCTCGCCTAAGACGCTTAGCGATCGGTGCTGGGGCCCCACCTTTACGATTTCAGATACCGTGGAATTAGGGGTTTATGTACCGGATTTATTGAAAATAGGTAATGGGGTTAAAACCCTCACCCAATCTCCGAATATTCCGTTTAATCTGAATACCGCGATCGCCCAGGGTCAAAATATCCTCACCACAGGAACTAATGCCGGCCAAGCAGCGGGCCTATTAGTGGTTATCCCCGATCTGAAGGAACTAATTAGCCTTAAAAATCTAAGTTTTGCCGATATTATTCGCGGCATTCGGGCCGGGATTGATTTCCTTAATCAGTCCCTCAACGATGAACCCTTCTACACTACCCCCATTCCCCTGATCGATAAATCCCTCAAAAATACGTTTACGTTCCTAGATGATATTGCCGCCAAAATACAACAGGTGGCGGATAATCCGGCGGGGGCAATCCAACAGGTAGAATCCCTGATCGAAAGTACCCTCGGCATCACTGATAACAATAGCCTGGCTCCCCTTGACCAAAAATTTGCCCTATACCTTAATGGAGAATTTTTAAATATTCACCTAGGGTGGGGAGCTGTATTGGAACAAGATTTTGGTTTTGCCTTAAATCTAACGGATTTCCCCGGTGGTAGTGCCTTAGAAGGCATTAGTTCCTTGGTGGACATTAATGGTGGGACAAAAATTAAATTTAAAGCCCAAGCGGATTTAAACTTTGATATTGCCATTAGCTTTACTAGCTTAATTAACGGTAATCCCCAGATTTTACTCCAGGATTATGACAGTACCACCGGCAAGGGAACCCACGCGAAAGTAGGTATTACCCTAGCGGCTGATAATATTGATTTAGGCTTTAAGCTTGGCCCGATTAACTTTGGGACGACAGGGGGATCGTTATTGCTAGACGATGATGGCGATCGCAATACGGTGGGTATCGCTGGGCTATTGGTAGCCATAGATCAAAACCCGAATACCACCGGGGATACGGGGTATTTTGACATTATTAATGAAAGTTTAAGTAATAATTTCCAAATTAAAGTTACTGGTGGTTTTGATCTCAATCTACCCCTGTATATCGATTTCCTTGGGTTAAGAAAGGACATTGGTCCCCTCTCGATCGCAACGAATAAAGCCGCCTATGGGGATCAAGCCCTATGGCAGTTATTCAAACATATCGTTAATGCCCCCGATAAAGGAACTGCCAATCCGGTAATTTTCACCGCCCCCAATATTAAAGAAGTATTTGCTTTACTCGGTGGGGACTTTTCTGTTCTAGCAATTTTAAATGATCCCTCCTTTATCCTCGATGGCATTGAAACGGCCCTTTCCATTTTGGAAGAAACCATGGACTCCAACCTGGCCCAGGATATTCCTTTAATTGGGGATAGTTTAGGCCGGGGAGCGACCTTTATACGGGATATTCGCCAAGGAGTCTTAGCGGATCTTCGCAAAAATTAGAAGGCAAAGGCCGGGCGATCGAGTTAGTACAACAAACCCTCTGGGATGTCCTTGGCCCCAGTAATTTAGGGCTGTTATTAGATAACGATAACGACGGAGATGTGGATCAAAATGATGTGGTGGCCAATTGGGTTGATATTAATGGCAATACCCTCCAACGTTGGGTTGTAGGTAGCAATGTGCCCACCGGAACCGACGCGATCGAGTTTGACCTTAAATTAGGAGGAAGACTATTCGGCGCAGGGATCGACATCCCCATCGATTTTCAGTTCCCCGGCATTGCCCTTGATGTCAACGGTGGCTTTGGCATGAGCTTAGATTGGAGCTTTGACTTTGGCTTTGGGCTAAGCGTTAGTGACACCTTCTATCTCCTCACGAACAACGATGTTAACGATAAGGAACTCGAAGTTAATATCAATGTGTTCCTAGATGGTAACCCCAGTAGCGAACATACCCCCGCCACCGCTACCACCTTTAATGCCCAAGCCCAATTACTCTTCTTCCAGGCTGATTTAACCGACAATCGACCCAATAATAGACCTAGCGGTATTTATGGCCAGTTTAGTTTAGACGTAGTGGGGGATAGCCGTGGTCGCATGACCTTTAACCGGTTGATTTCTACCCCCTTTAAACAATTATTTAATGTGGGCTTTGGTCTAGATGCCGACCTAAGCATGAAAGCGACCCTTTCCCTAGGAACCCTCAATGGTCAGACGATCCAAGGGATTCCCAAATTGCGGGGGGATATTGATGTCAATTGGGGTTGGGCCGTAGGTCAACAATTTACTAACCCTGGCTTTGGGATTAATAACCTGGAGGTGGATCTAGGCTCCTACGTCCAAGGGTTCCTCAGCCCGATCGCCCAAAAAGTAAAAGACGTGCTTGATCCGGTTATGCCGATCGTGCGCTTGCTCAATACAAAAATTCCTGGTTTAGACATCATTCTCGATGACGATACCCTCAAAGGTTTAATTAACCTACTGATCCAACTCAAAGGCCGCAATCCCATTGATTTTTCCTTTATTGATGAAGCCGAACAGATTTATGCCCTAGTGGGGGTAATTGCCAGTCTGCAACCGGGGGATTGGATGCCCCTCGGTAACATTGCCGGTTTAGGAAGTAAAGCCGGCCCCACCAGTACCCAAGCCTCTGCCACGGGTCAAAATGTTGGTAGTATCACCGAAATAGAAAATAAACTTTATGGCTCCACTAGTAGTGGTGGGGCGGGTCTAAGAAAGGACTCAAAAACCAGCGGCACGAAGAAAACCCCTCGCTCTGGTTTCCAAGTATTACCTTACCTCAAAGATATTTCTAACTGGATGAACCTCTTAAGCGGTGGGGATGCCATTCTGTTCACCTATGAATTACCGTTACTAGAATTTTCCGCAGATTTTGAAGTGTTACTGTTTAGCTACGGTATTCCCAAAATTGCTTCCATTAATATCAACGCGATCGCCGGGTTCGCCGCCACTGCCGATTTATCCTTTGGTTATGATACCTATGGTATTCGCCAAGCCATCAATACCGGTAATCCCCTGTATGCCCTAGATGGATTCTTCATTGGAGACTGGACGATCGAGGGACTCCAAAAAGGCGAAGAAATTGAAAAACCAGAATTTACCCTCACTGGCTACATCGGACTAGAAGGGGAATTAGACATCTTCATTGCCAGCATTGGGGCCCAAGGTAAAATTGTCCTAGATGTCGATATTGATCTTCAGGACATCCCCAAATCTAGCCTCACCAAAAATAGTGATGGCTACGTCACCAATATAACTTGGCGGGGAGATGGCAAGATTCGTGGCTCAGAAATTATTACGATGCTGGGTTTCCAAGATCCCCAATTAACCAATATTCCTAGCATTTTCCAAGCCCTATCCCGTCCCCTCAACCTCATCAATATTGATGCGGAGATTAGATTTGATCTAGATCTAGTGGGACAAGCCTTTGGGTTTGACTTTAGAGAAAACCTTCTTAGCTTTACCCTCTTTGAATTTGACTGGAACCCAACCCCCGTCCAGCCCTATCTTGCTAGGGTTGAAAACGGCATCCTTTACCTCAATAGTGGCCCCGATGCCGGTCGTCGTACCTACGGCGAAACCAAGGATGGGGGAGAAATCTTTACCATTACACCGATCTCACCACAGGGGGAATCGGCGTTGAGTTTGATAACTATTACCAAACCAAAGATCTCACAACCAACCAAGTCTTTACCGGCATCACCAAAATTGTGGCCTTAGGTGGTGCGGGGGATGATACCTTCGATGCTTCTCGTCTGTTAGATATTCCCGTAGAATTTTCCGGTGGAGATGGCAACGATACCCTTATTGACCGGCAATGGGGGCGGTATTCTGATTGGTGGTGCGGGGGATGACACCTTAGATGCATCCCGGGCCAATAAAATCTTTGCTAGCAATACTTGGAACGGAGGAGCTTTACTCCAAGCTAAAATCACCGCTAATGTAGCCGGCGGTGCGGCCCTTGCCTTTGTGGGCAATCAACTGATTGGCGGTGATGGGGACGATAAATTAAAAGGCGGTATCCTGGAGGATCTCCTCGATGGTGGTAGGGGTAATGACACCATGGACGGCGGGGCCGGAGCGGATTACCTCGATGGTGGAGAAGGGGCCGATAGCATTACCACTAGCACCCAGGATAATGTGGTAAT
>JAAUPO010000073.1 GCA_012033095.1 Synechococcaceae cyanobacterium RL_1_2
AGCTGAAAATTCAACATTTTTGGGATGGGGATGAAGCTCTAGATTTTTTGTTTCAAGGTGCCCAAAACCAGGGAGAACTTTGTCATTCCTTACCCAATTTAATTTTATTGGATCTAAATTTACCAGGAACCGATGGTCGGGACATCCTCAAAGCAATTAAGACCCATGAACATTTAAGGATGATTCCTGTGGTTATTTTTACCACTTCCGCTAGCGATCGCGATGTCATTGCCTGTTCCCAAAACTATGCCAATAGTTATGTGATTAAGCCAATGGATTTAGACCAAATGAAATCGAAACTCAACGTTATTTTAAAACATTGGTTTGAAGTCAACATCATGCCTAAGATTAATTATTAGCCATTATTAGCCATTAACAACATTAGCAAGAATCACTTTTCCCCCACCGGACATTCCCAATCCTATATTCACCCAAAGCATTGCCATTCCCCCCCTCCCCTCTCCCTCGGGTTAAAGTCTATGTACACCCCAGAAAATCCTTGCATTATTATGATTGTGGACGATTCTCCAGAGGATCGTGCAACATTTAGAAGATATTTAGAACGGGCTCCCAGTTCCCATCCTCCCTACCAAATCATCGAAGCAGATAGCGGCGGAGAAGCATTAGAGCTATATTTTCGATATTGTCCCCATTTAGTATTAATGGACTTTTCCTTACCGGATATCGATGGCATTGAGTTAGTGGATAGCTTTAATCGATTTAAGGCCAGCCAAGCCCATGAAACAAAATTTATTATGTTGACGGGCCAGGGTAATATGGCGATCGCCCAGGAGGCCATGGAGCATAATATTCACTCCTACCTGAGCAAAGATAAAATTACCAAGGACTTATTTTTAAGCACCATTCAAGAAATTCTCCTAACCTTTTTGCGTCAAACCAAGGCAGAAAGCGAAAAGATCATTAATCTTTTGGTGATTGATAGCTCCCAGGAAAACCAGGAAAATTATCGACGTTTTTTATCCCGGACTTTGGAATGGCATTTCAATTTTACCTTTGCGGTGTCTGGCCATGATGCCGTAGAAATCTGTCGTTGGTTTAACCCCGATATGATCCTCTTAGATATCAATCTACCGGATATGGGGGGCATTACCTTGTTAGTGGCCTTAAAGGAGATCATTGACCTAGTCAATATCCCAGTGGTGATGGTGATAGAGCAGGAAGGGGAAGAAGTGATTGTGCGGGCAATGAAGGATGGGGTCAAGGCTTATTTTCTCAAAGATCAAATTACCCCCATACAGCTTCGAAAAACCATGATCGAGACCTATGGGAAAAATAGGTTGGAAGCGGAACTTCGCAAACATCAAGCCCAACAGGATTTAGTGGCAAAAATTACCTTTAACATCCGCAAAAGTCTGGACTTGACCACGATTTTAGAAACCACCGTGGAACAGGTTAGGTCTTTTTTCCAGAGCGATCGTGTCCTAATTTATAAATTTGATCCAGATTATGGTGGGATGGTAATTGCAGAATCCCTAGGACAAGACGTTAGTCCCCTGCTCCACCAAAAAATTACAGATACTTTTTTCCAAACCGTCGATACTACGGTCTATCTCAATGCCCAGCAACTCCAAATAATTAACGATATGTCCACCTATCCCATGGCCGAATGCCATCGGATGATGTTAACTAACTATGGGGTTAAATCTTCCATGGTTCTTGCCCTGGGCCATGCAGAGGTAAACCAAGGGCTGTGGGGGTTATTAATTGTTCATTATTGCCATCGTTGCCATTATTGGCAAAATACAGAAATCACCTTTCTCAAACAATTAGCCTCCCAACTCACCATGGCCATTAGTCAAGGATATTAGTGACTGAACTTAAGGCCGCTAAACAGAGAGCGGAAAAAGCCAATGCCCTCAAAAAGTCGATTTTTGGCTAACATGAGCCATGAGATCCGTACCCCGATGAATGGGGTAATGGGGATGGCCCAACTGCTGGCCGATACGGAGTTAGATGAAGAACAAAAAGAATACGTTGAAACCATTAACTACAGTGGCAATAATTTGCTGAATCTCGTCAACGATATTTTAGATCTATCTAAATTAGAAGTGGATCAAGTGCAGTTGGACTACCATGGTTTTTACTTATCAGAACTGTTAGAACGCCATTACATTGCCTTCAAAGAGCAGGCCCATAGCAGTGGGATTAAATTAATTTACCCCCGTCAAGCAGACCTGGGCAACCATGAGTTAATCGGTGATTCCTATCGTCTGAATCAAATTTTAAATAATTTAGTCAGTAATGCCCTCAAGTTTAGCGATGAAGGGGGACAAGTTAGGGTCAAAGTGGAATTATTACCGGTTAACCTATCGGATTTAGACGAGGAACTGACTGGGATTTATCGATTTAGTCATCCCGTTCAACTCAAATTTGAAGTTAGGGATCAGGGGATGGGGATCAAAGAGGTGGATCAAGAAAAATTGTTTAAGCCTTTTTCCCAGGTAGAAACCACCACTACACGCGTATTTGGGGGTACGGGTTTAGGTTTATCTATTTGTAAAAATTTAGTGAAATTGATGGGGGGAGAAGTTGGGGTCACTAGTTGTTGGGGTGAAGGTTCTACGTTCTACTTTACGGCGATCATGGATCAAGTGGTGCTGCCCGCGGTGGATGCTCGTAATCCACCGCTGCGTCTGATTAACTGTAGGGATTTCAATAATTTTAAAGGGTTGATCGTAGAAGATGATCCGGTAAATAGAAAGGTATTGGAAATGTATCTATCGAGGCTTGGGTTACCGTTTGATGTTGCTGGGGATGGAGCCCAAGCTTTGGTCAAGTTACAGCACCACCATGACTACGATATTGTTTTTATGGATTGTCAAATGCCGATCTTAGATGGTTATGATACAACCCATCAAATTAAACAGGATCAGTCTTTTCATGACCTAGTGGTGGTGGGGATCACTGCTTCTGTAATCGATCGGGCTCGGCAAAAATGTTTGGCCGTTGGCATGGATGACTATATGGCTAAGCCTTTTTCCCTGGAAAAGCTAGAATTGATGTTGACTAAATGGTTACTTCCCCAAATGTAAAGCTGTGACTGATCTTCAAGGTTCGAGTTAGATTGAAATCCCAAGTTGGAATATGGCTTGTTTGTAGCGAATCAAGCTCTTAGCTCTCATGTATAAAGCCCTCCTACCCCCAATGGTGGGGAAGAAATTCCTGAAAAATCATGAAAAGTTCCCCAAAGTTGGGGGATTTAGGGGGCAAAATGCAAATTTAATTGACTTTATCCACAGCCTCTTAAAGTTTTCGTATTTATTTTTTTTTCCCAAGTGATCATTAGTGATCATCAATCCTGCAATCTAATCCTGACCCTATGGAAATTATTACAGCTAAAAGTGTTAATTTAACAAACTGCGATCGCGAGCAAATCCATATTCCAGGAGCCATTCAGCCCCATGGGTTATTAATGATCATTGATGCAGAGCCATTGACCCTACTTGCCACCAGTGCCAATGGCCATGACTTTTTGGGAATGGAGTTAGATCCCTTTTTAGGACAACCGGTCAGCAAGCTGTTGGGGGAATCTACCGTAGAAAAAATTCATCAATGTTTAGCCGGGGATTTTGAAGGCATTAATCCGTTACGGATTTTGATTGCAGGACAAATTTTTAATGGCATTGTACACCAGCAAGCTGAGTTGATTGTGTTGGAGTTAGAGCGGACTTCTGAAGCCCAGGTCGGGAATTTTTTTGGTTTTTATAACATGACCAGGGGCATTATTGCCGAAATTCAGCAAGCAAGTGATCTATCGGCCCTAGTCCAAATTATTGTTACTAATATTCGTCGGCTGACTGGGTTCGATCGCGTGATGGTCTATCGCTTTGATGAGGATGATTCTGGCCATGTCATCGCTGAAAGTAAACAGGATTATTTAGAACCATTTTTGGGGTTACATTATCCCTCTACCGATGTCCCAGGGCCAGCCCGACGCTTATACAAACTCAATTACATTCGCTCGATCGTGGATGTGGATTACCAGGAAGTGGCAGTGCCGCCCCATCCCTACACCGGAGAAACGATTGATCTAAGCTTTTCGGTATTGCGGAGTGTTTCCCCCATCCATCTTGAATATCTCCATCATATGCAGGTTCAGGCTTCCACCTCCATTTCTTTGATCTATGAAAACCGACTCTGGGGTTTGATTGCCTGCCACCATTATTCTGGCCCTAAGTTTGTGCCCTACGAAATTCGTACCGCCTGTGAGTTTTTGGGTCAAGTGATGTCCCTAGAGCTAGCCGCCAAAGAGGAAAATGAAAATATTGATTATAAAGTACAAATTAAAACCCTGTTGGGACAACTCCTTAAGCCCCTGTCCCAAGCCCATGATCTGAGCGAAGAGTTAATCGATCACCATGAACAACTACAAGCATTGGTCAATGCCCACGGCTTAGCGATTATTCAAGGGGATGAAGTTCATCTGCGGGGGGCTACCCCTACCAGGAAGGATCTTGATCCGTTAATTTCATGGCTCATTCCCCAGATTGAAAGTGATTTGTTTTATAGCGATCGCTTACCCTTGATTTATGAACCAGCCCAAGAATTTAAAGCGATCGCCAGTGGGATTTTGATGTTGAGCTTAAATAAAGTGCAAAACCATTATATTTTGTGGTTTCGGCCAGAGGTGATCCAAACCGTTGATTGGGCCGGTAATCCCAATAAAAATGCGGTGATTGAGGAAGATGGTTCCATTACCCTGTCCCCCCGCAAATCCTTTGAACAATGGAAAGAACAAATTCAAGGGCGATCGATCCCTTGGCTCCAGTGTGAAATTCAGCAGGTGATGGAGCTACGGATTTTGATTGTGGAAATTTTATTTAAAAAAGCCCAGGATTTATCCCTGCTCAATCGGGAGTTATTACGCAGTAATGAAGAACTCGATTCCTTTGCTTACATTGCGTCCCACGATCTGAAGGAACCCTTGCGGGGTATTTATAACTATTCTCAATTTTTGTTAGAGGATTACGGTGAAATTTTAGATCCCGATGGCCAAACCAAACTGGAAACCCTAGTGGTACTCACCAAGCGGATGGAAAATTTAATTAACAGCCTCCTATACTATTCCCGTTTAGGTCGTAGGGAGGTGGAACTGCAAAGTTTAAATTTGCAAGGGGTCATTAATAATATTCAAACGATATTACAAGCATCGGATAAACAACAGCTAGAAATTAAGGTTCCTCGCACTTTACCCACAATTTTGGGGGATGAAAACCTGATCCCAGAAATATTTACTAATCTGATCACCAATGCTTATAAATATAATGAGGCTGAAGCAAAATGGGTGGAAATCGGCTATGTGGATTTAACCCCAGAGCTGATTAAGCAATATAATTTGCCCCCCCATCACGGGATTATCTATGTCAAAGATAATGGCATTGGTATCCGGGAAAAACATCTAGACCTAGTTTTTCCTATCTTTAAACGGCTCCATAGTCAGGAAAAATACGGCGGTGGCACTGGGGCCGGTTTAACCATCGTGAAAAAAATCATCGAACGCCATAACCAAAAAATTTGGATTGAGTCGGAATACGGCCAAGGCACGACTTTTTATATGACCTTCGCGATCGAGCACAGCCAGCATTAGGGACTGGATTGTTAAAGTAGGATACATTGTTAAAGTAGGATACAGCCTGGAAAGCATTGTTAAACAAGCGTTGAACCGATTTTTGACAACAGTAGCGGCAAAACCCTATCTGAGCAAGCTTTTTAAGGATATATCCTCCCCTTAGAAACCATTGCCGAGCAAGTCCCCAAACTTTAGGGGATTTAGGGGGCTTGGCCGTAAGTCCTAATAAACTTAGGGACTCCCTAGATTAATAGTTTTAGGCTAGTGGAGTCCCTTCCATTGGTAATCCATAGATGGGGTATGGGATCAACAAATATTAGTGTTAGTCTGGCTCAAACACGGTAAAGCTAGAGAAATTGCGGTAGGGATCGCTATGGCGGGTATCTTTTTTAATTTCTTCTTTGATCTGTTCTAAATCAATATAGCGATCGGCCACATTAATTAAACTATCACTAGTCATGGATTTAAGACTGACCACCTCCACCCTTGCCCCGCGATAACTCACGGAATCCACAGCATAGGCGAGGTCTCCATCCCCACTTACTAAAATAGCAGTGTCATAACAACCCACTAAAGACATCATGTCCACAGCAATTTCCACATCGAGGTTAGCTTTTTAGAGCCATCCGGAAGTTGAATTAAGTCCTTTGCAATTACCCGATAGCCATTACGACGCATCCATAACAAAAACCTTGTTGTTTTTCATTGGTGCGATCTACTCCTGTATAAAAAAAAGCCTTAACAATCGAGATCCTGCGGTTAACTTGCAAAGAAGTTTCGTATAGTCAATTTCCACCCCAAGCTGGAGTGCTGCGTAAAAAAGATTAGAGCCATCGATAAAAATACCAACCCGTCCTCGATTTTCCAATACCTGCTCCGGTGAAAACACCGTCTTGGTACTGTAATTATCAATCATGGTTTAAAACCTCGATTTATTAAAACAATTTTTAATTAAATTTATTTAAAAAAGATATATATTACCTCCATGATAATTAACTAAGCATCTAAAGTTAAAAAACTTTGTTTTCGCTTAATACTTGCAGGTTTAATAGTCAAAAATTTCGAACTTAACCAAGGATTTATTACAGGCTAGACTTGGCTATTTATGGCGATTTAATGGTTATTTTCTTGATGCTTATTACACCTTTATTATCACTTTCAAAATTATTGTCCTTGATTATTTTCTAGGCTATTTATCACCATAAAATATCAATATTTATAATAAGTCTGATAACTTTATCCTATGTTTTTTTGTGAATTTCCTTCCCAGTTCCCATTAGGTTACGTCCATTGAGGGTAATTTGTGAAGGAAGAGGCGGGGAAGGGCCTTAGTCGGGTAGAAAAGTCCTGAAAAGCTTGCTGTGTGGTGATCTGTAAAGCTACCTGCGGGAATCAAATGGGGTAACTTTAGCAAACTCAATAGGAGAATCCGTCCGTATGTAAGCTTGACTAGATAAGGCTTTTGAGCTTGTTAGGTTGAATCCTTGCGGGGAAAACATCGCAAGCTTTTTGTCCTATTAGTTAGTTTTTGCGTAAGTTCTGACTATAAAGATAACAGTAGAGTGAAAGACGATGATCGTCCTATGATAAGAGAGATTATTGTTGCCCTCAGTCCATGCACCAAAGCCGCCTTACCCCCTATCTATTTCTATTCCCGGGATTGCTACTATTAGTATTAACCGTATTTTATCCAGCGTTTCAATCCTTTTTACTTAGCTTTCAAGAGTTCGGCTACAATCTCACCGTCGCCCCAACATGGGTCGGATTAAGCAATTTCGTTGACCTTAAACAAGACCCCATCTTTTGGAAAACCTTAGGACAAACGTTGCTCTATCTCATCGTTGTCGTGCCCATTCTAGCGATCGCATCGTTACTATTAGCAATTTTAGTTAATCAAAAATTACCCGGCATTACCTGGTTCCGTGGGGCATTTTATACCCCCGTGGTCATTTCCATGGTGGTTGCCGGTATTGCCTGGAAAGCTGTTTACAATTCCCAAGGTATTCTCAATCAGCTGCTAGGCTACCTTGGCCAGGAACCGATCGGCTGGTTAACAGACCCCCAGTTAGCATTATTTAGCGTCATGGTAGTAACGATCTGGAAAGGGTTAGGCTATTATATGGTGATTTACCTCGCAGGGTTACAATCCTTGCCCCAAGAGCTATACGAAGCCGCTGCGATCGATGGGGCCGACGGTTGGCAAAGTCACCTCCATCTTACTTTTCCCCTAATGAAACCCTACCTATTTTTAGTAAGTGTGGTCTCAGCGATCGCTGCAACAAAAGTATTTGAAGAAGTGTTTATCCTCACCAAAGGAGAACCCAATAGCTCCTCCAAAACCATTGTTTATTATCTCTACGAACAAGGATTTCAGTACGGGAAATATAACTATGCCTGCGCAATCGGGTTAGTACTATTTTTAGGAATTTTAGTTTTATCCTTGATTAACCTAAAATTGAGCGATCGCTATAGCCCTTAGGATCGTGAATTAAATAACTTAGAAATTTGTAGAGTATCCTTCAAGGGAGCGTAACCCATCGATATTTAAGTTTTAGAGGTTATTAAATTCTTATTCCTTAGAACGTGTTTGAAAA
>JAAUPO010000074.1 GCA_012033095.1 Synechococcaceae cyanobacterium RL_1_2
AATTACGGTCAAATTATCTTTGTTTCCCCGGGCCTATCCCCCCCCATCAATTATGGCCATTGCTCCGTTTGATGGAGGTAATGGCTAAGGTTTTGACTAACGCGATCGCTAATTTAGCCCTGGAGCAAAAAATAGAGCAACACAATGAATTTTTAGCATTAACGATCCATGATATTCGTAACCCCCTAGGTAGCATGATGTTATTTGCCAAAATGCTGAAAAAACAAGTGTATGGGGAGTTGAACGAGAAGCAACATAACTACGTTCACCGCATAATTGATGTGGGGCAATATTTATTGCAATTAATTAATAATTTACTGGATTTATCGAAAGCTAATAGTTCCCAGATAACCCTAAATTTGGAAACGATCACCCCCGAAAAGTTAGGGGCCCAAATCGTTGATTTGTTTGCGGAACAGGCTCGCGATCGCGGTTTACAACTACACTTCCTCAGCGATCCCCATTGTCCCTGTTTTCAAGGAGATGCTACCCACATCAAACAAATTTTGATTAATCTCCTGGCCAATGCCATCAAGTTTACCGTACAAGGTTCGGTGACCCTGCGGCTATATACCCAATCCCCCTGGATTTATTTTGCGATCGAAGATACCGGCATTGGCATCAAACCTGAAGATCAACAAAAGCTCTTCCATCCCTTTACCCAAATCCAACATGACCTCGACAATATCCCTAAGGGTACGGGGTTAGGTTTAGCGGTTTCCCTGTCCTTAGCTAAACTCCATGGGGGAAATATTACGGTGCGATCGCAGGCCGGCCAAGGAAGCACCTTTATTTTAAGCTTGCCCAAAAATACCCCATAGGGGCATCTGCAATTAATGTTAAAATCAAGCAAACTGACCTTTACAAACGAATTGTCCTCATGCAGCCTTTAAAAACAATTGCTACTAAGCTCAAAACTGCGTTTCCTGCTCCCGTAGCCCATGCTCATTGTGATGGTCCCTGCGGTGTATATGATCCTTCCTCTGCTAGGGTCGCCGCCGAAGCAGTGCTTTCCATGACTAAAAAAATTCTAGCTCTGGAAGTTCCTGCTGGTGATGCCGCAGCGATGGCAGCTTACGAAAATACCATTTCCCGCTACATCAAAATCAAAGAAGAGCAAGCCCACCTAGCGAAAGAAGAATTGCTTGTCCTTTGGGACTGATTATTTCAAACCAGTTCACCTAGAGCAGTGCCCTGATTTAACATACTAAATTCTGGAATGCCGCTAAACTTTGCTCTGCTTGTAAAGTGGAAGTTAGCGTCCAACATGCTAATGAATTAATGGATGCCATCAAAGAAATTCATGATATTTTCTGGGCTTCCAAAAACCGTCCAGTTGAGTGGTTTACTGCTAGCTAGTTAATCATCTCCCTTAACTAGGGCTGGTTTGTTGTACAGATAATCCTGATAAACGCCCAGCCCTTGAATGCTTTTAGTTGAATTTAAGTTCAATTAATTACATTTAACTTATACATTTAGCTTAATTTAATTCAATTTAGATAATTTAAATTTTCATGAGTCAGATCCAAAGCCCCACCTTATTTGATTTGGTGCTTTGGATTTTTCGTCGTAGGCATCGGTTTCAGATAGAGGGTTTATCGATGTTACCCACCTTAAAAGATGGGGATGAGGTGTTAATCGATCGCAGTGCTTACCAGCGATCGCAGCCCCAAATTAACGATCTTGTGATTCTTCGTCACCCCCACCAACCCAATTTTTACTTGATTAAACGGATTACGGCCATTGAGTCCCAAGGCCAAACCTGCTTTGTTGAAGGGGATAACCGCGAAGCTAGCACCGACAGTAATCATTTTGGTTGGATTTCCCAGGGTTTACTGGTGGGGAAGGTTACTAGTTTATTTTTATAGCCGTAGCCCATCTGATCCCAACCGATTAATCACGGTAATACCAAATCCACCTCGTAGGAGAAGAAAATTGTTGAAGCCATTAGATGCTGTTTATAAATAGGACTTACGCACAAGCCCCCTAAATCCCCCAAATTGGTTGACTTTGAATGATTTTTCAGAAATTTCTCCCCCAAATTGGGGGCAGGGAGGCTTTATCAACCAGCTCTTAATATCAGTAACCCTTGAGATGAAGATTATAATCTTTTTAAATAATTAGGGGAAACAAATAGATCTGAAAACATTCCATTGAGAGAAACAGCCACCCCATACTAAATTAAATTGACTATATTTTCCCATATCAAACAAGACGGTTTTGGGATAAAAACCCAACTACATAGGCTTTTTCCCCCTTAAAAATGTCCTGATATTTATGGCTATAGCTATAGCGGGTCACTGCCATTGATCCCGATAAGCACAAGGATTATTCTTGTGATAAGTCCTGATTACCCCATTAATTAATTTATTAATTTGGCTAGGGCTAAGGGCTACAGTGGGGCAATGAGTTCCTTCGTCTTGGTTTTGAGGTAGTTTAACCATGGTTCCATCGCCATCTGTTTCCGGGCTGATAATTCCAGAATTGATGCGGTGGGAACAACTTTTTTGATGTTAGCGATCGCGGTATTCCGATCAAATTCCACCGCTTCGGCTAGATCCATTTTGGTAAGTATAACCACATCCGCAGATTTAAACATGGTGGGATATTTGAGGGGCTTATCTTCCCCCTCCGTGACCGACAGTAATACTATCCTTAAATCCTCCCCCAGATCGTAGGCCGCGGGACAAACCAGATTGCCTACGTTTTCAATAATTAATAAATCCAATTGCTTCAGGGGTAAGCGATCGGCTGCTTTTTTAACCATATCCGCTTCTAAATGACAGACGGTACCGGTGCTGATCTGATGTACCGGGGCCCCCGTACTGAGTAAGCGTTGAGCATCATTGTCCGTGGCCAAATCCCCGACCACTACTCCCGCCTGCAGGCTACCTTTGAGTTCATTGATCGTGTGTTGAATCAGGGTGGTTTTACCGGAACCAGGACTAGATAGGACATTGATTACTAATAGACCAAGCTCGCGAAAATATTGCCGATTATGGTCAGCGAGATGATTGTTCTTAGCTAGGATCGCTTGGCCCACAGAAATTTCGTGGGAGTGATGGAGATGATCATGGCTATGGCCATGGTGAAAAGGGTCATCGTGATGATCATGGCCATGGTGATCGTGATCGTGATGGGCCCCATGATTTTGATGATCTTGTTCAGTTTTAGCAGTGGCAACAGCACTACATCCACAATCAATACACATGGTGTTAAGCTACCTCCAATGATGTCAGTTCAATTTCTTTTCCTGTCAAAACTTGGCCCCGAAAACTATGGCAGTGGGGACATTCATAAATAGCCGGATC
Organism: Synechococcaceae cyanobacterium RL_1_2; assembly: GCA_012033095.1. Classification (GTDB taxonomy): domain Bacteria; phylum Cyanobacteriota; class Cyanobacteriia; order Cyanobacteriales; family JAAUPO01; genus JAAUPO01. The sequence goes on from JAAUPO010000074.1 coordinate 3,312, forward strand.
TTCTGGGGTGAACTCTCGGCCACAATCGGAACATTGACAATGGATCGGAATTCGTTGAATTTCTAGGGTAGAACCTGCGGCGATCGTGTCAGCAGTAACCACATCAAAGGCAAACCTAAGGGCTTCCGGTACCACTCCAGAAACTTCCCCAACCTTCATTTTAAATTAATGATTTTGTGGGCTTGGCGTTGTTGGGCTAGACCGATCGCGATCGCGATGGTTTCTTCCATTAAACTAACTTCATGCATAGGGGGAATTCAGCCAAAAAGCTGAGTGCAGACTTATGGAGTCGTCCTGTCCCCCATTATGATCCCAAATAAATTAATGGGTCTTAATTATTTAGAATCATTTAAGGTAAATCCCTTGAGATCTAACTGCTCTGTGATGGTTTGAATCATCGCTGAATCTAGGGTTTCATCCCCACCTTGACTCTCTAAGCGTTTTTGTTCCGCAACGTAGGCTTCCCGTTGTTCCGCCAGTTGCTGAATTTTTGCTTGGATCTCTGCCCGTTCCGCTTGACGTTCGGTAATGTAGATTTCCCGTTCTTCTGGAGTCATGGTTTGCATCGGTGCGGGTAGGGCCGCTAGCTCAATTTCCTCGAGGCTTACTAGGTCATCCTCGATCGCATCTACTAAATCCCAGGTGGAATTAGTATAAAATTCAGAAGCTTTAGATGCTCCCCTCGTGACAATATTCACCCCAGAATTAGCATCCGCAGATAATTGACGAGTCATGCCGACCATACCACTGTCCCCATAGGGAATATAGGTCGTATTAAGCTGTTCGTTTAAGAGGGTGATTTCCTCATCATAGGGAGAGGGGATAAAGGCAATTTGTTGATCTTGGTTAATTACCACATGATCCCCATTGCCTTTGGTGGAACCCATCGCCCACAGGTTACGTTCTTCGCTTTCCCCAGAACCGCAATAAATGGTATTCACTAAAATATCGTTGTTTACGGCCCGAGCGATCGCTTCTTGCCAGTCCATCGAACCTTGGTTAAAGGGTTCATTGCCCGCAATAAAAATAGCTTTAACATCATCAGGATCAGAACTCCAATCTAGCTGTCTAGTGGCAGCATCAATAACCCATCCTGCATACTCTTGACCCCCATTCGTTTGAATCCCAAAGAGTTCCTCAGACACTAAATCTAAGTCTTCTGTGAAGCCGTTCAGCATTCTCAAATAACCTTCCGAGGATGGTAAGGAATCGTTGCCATAGTGGTACAACGCAACTTCTAATTTCGGCACAACCCCATCTTTTCTCGCATCGGCTAGGGAGTTTACAATTTCCCACAACTGCGATCGCGTCTGATCGATCAAACCGTCCATACTGTTACTTGAATCCAATAAAATCGCAATCTGAATTTTAGGTTGATCCGCACTGTCATCCATTGCCCTTGCGCTGAATGCATTGCCACCCATGGGAGTCAAGGAATTTGGTTTAGATTCCACAATGTGGGGTAATGTCACTGTGCCCACTAAGGTGGCAGTCAATAATACTTTGACAAGATTTTTCATGGCTAAATATGGCTAAATAGGAAAAACGTTAGATTGATTGAATTAAATTGCAATGGGAAGTCCGAGCGGGCAATGGAGGGCCTATGGTTAGGCAATAGGCTTATTCCATGAATTACATGATATTTTTCTGTCTTTTGAGATGGATCTAGATCTAAATAATTTGTTTATTTATTAATTTGTTTTGTCTGTTTTTGTCTGTTTCCTATAGATGCCATCCCGGTGGATCTAGTTCCCTGGCCCCCTATCTAGGGCATTATCAAATAATAATTTTAAGATTGACTATTCCTAAATTTATCTCTGTGCATGGGTTGTGGGAATTTAGAACCATAATTTTTAACCTTGATGCTGCACTAGTCATTATCTAGTACTTCCTGATCAGGTTTAAACAAGATTCAATACTATTGGTCGTCACTTCGGAAAAAGTTTCCCCAAATTCAAAATTTACCCCAGGCATTAACACCCAATAACCTTGGGGTAAGTGGCCATACAGATAATCGCTTAAATATAATAATTGGGATGGTTCGAGGGTATGGCCTTTAGGGACTGTATTCTTAGGTTCTAATTTTTCTATGGTGGGTTGGGTTTGGCTCCTATGCGCGATCGCGTCAATGAAAATCACCATCTTCACTTGACTTTCCGCGATCGTCTGGGCTAACTCCGGAGTTAACTGATGCACCGCTAACACTCTTAAATTACATACCCTAGAGCCAGAATAATCTTGTTGCAGCCGTTGAGCCACATAGGGGCCAATGCCATCATCCCCTCTTAACGTATTCCCATAACCAATAACTAAAACTTCAGATTTCACTGTTCCTAACTTGTTTGTAAGTTCTTAACGATCCACTATAAATTTGCCAATGTAACCTTAAGATACAACTATTTCCTCTATTCACTGCCCAGTTCTTAATTAACCATGCTTACTACCATCAAAAAATCTATAGAACGATAGAGCCAAGTATTGTAGTGATTATCCTGCTCTACATTATTGGGGTGTGGTGGTATCCCAAAACTGTTAATTATGATCCCCTATTGGCGGATAACGATCCATTAAGAACTTCCCTTAATCTTGGTCTTTATGGCTTTACTTTTTTTGCTTGCCTGACTAATTGGCAAAATTGTTTACAGTTAATAAAAAAGGACAAAATATTAGTAAGTCTAGTTCTATTGGTTCTACTGTCTTTGCTGTGGAGTGTACATATTCCCTCCACCGTGGATTACATGAAAGGATTAGTCCGGATCACCGCCTTAGCCGTTTATCTTGCCAGTCGATTTACCATCCGACAACAGCTGATACTAGTGAGGGCTTCATTGTTGATTGCAGCCCTCTTAAGTTTATTGATGTGCATAGTTTTCCCTGATCAAGGGATTCAAATTAGTTGGGGAAACCTAGATGGCTGGCGGGGGGTGTTTTTTCACAAAAATATTTTGGGACGTTCTATGGCTTTTGGCTCAGGGGTGTGGTTACTTGGGGCCATCAATAACCGCAACAGCGGCGCAATCGGTGGTTGTCCTGGGCCGCTTTTTTACTATGCTTTACCCTACTAATTTTATCGAATTCCAAAACTGGATTAATTAGCTTCTTGTTTATGCTGCCCTTATTTGCCCTCCATAAAATTAATAAGCAAAAATCCTATAGCTTGAAGATGGTTTTGTTGCATATTGGATTTCTTTTGATTGGTGGTGGGACAATTATTGCAGCTAGCGCCTACGAACCAATTTTGGATTCCCTGGGCAAAGAAATGACTCTCACCGGTCGCATTCCCTTCTGGACTCTCTTATGGGAAAAATTTTTGCAACGGCCATTTTTGGGCTATGGCTACAATGCCTTTTGGGAGGGGCCTGATGGGAAAGAAATTGAATCTATTTTGACTTGGGCTGGCCACGCCCATAATGGTTTTTATGAGGTTGCTTTAGCTACGGGAGTAATGGGGCTGTCTTTATTGTTAATTAATTTTTTTAGAAACTATGGTAGAGCGATATCCTACGCCAAAAGTTCTTCTAACTTAAAAGATTTATGGCCTGCCCAAATTTTTACCATGCTCTTTTTTGTGAATATGACCGTAGGCACTACTTTTTTAGCTATTGATTTTGTGTGGTTATTTTATGTCGCGATCGATCTATCCTTGGCTAATCATAGCTATGAACAACATCAAGTACAGCAACTCGATCGCCGGCGATCAAGGGAAGAGCTACTATTTTCCTATTTAGATCAATAAGCTTTAGATTATAGGGACTGTCTATTACCTCCATGCCATTGTGATGACCTCTCAAACCATTGCCGTTTTATTAACCTGCCATAACCGTAAGCAAAATACGCTGGATTGTCTTGAACGTTTATATCATCAAGCCATACCATCCCCTTTTACGGTCAAGGTCTATTTAGTAGATGATGGCTCCACCGATGGCACGGGGGAGGCCGTGGCCCAACAATATCCCCAAGTTACGGTGCTCCAAGGAGATGGTAATTTATTTTGGAATGGGGGGATGCGGGTGGCATTTGCTGAAGCGATGCAACATCACCATGATTTTTATCTGTGGCTCAATGATGACACCATGCTCTACCCCGGAGCGATCGCTAAATCCTTAAAAGCCTATCAAGATTTAGTCACAGCTCAAACCCATGGCAAAGTAATTATTACCGGTGCAACTAAAGATGCCAACGGAGAATTATCCTATGGTGGCATTAAACGCCATAGCTGGTGGTATCCCCTGAAGGTAACCATGGTGCCCCCAGCCCAGGATCATTGCGAGCTCTGCGATTCCATGAACGGTAATTTTGTTCTCATTCCCCAGGAAGTAGTAGCAATGGTAGGGAATTTAGAAGAGCAGTTTGTCCATAATTTTGGTGATTATGACTATGGTTATCGAGCCAGTAAGCAAGGGTTCTCTATTTGGTTATTACCGGGTTATATCGGGGAATGCGATTTCCATTTGCCCAAATGGCGAGAAGAATCCCTATCCCTACAAGAAAGATTGAAAGCAGTGAAAAACCCCAAAGGAATGACCCTCAATGAATGGAAAGTCTATTCCCAAAGACATGGTGGGCCTCTTTGGCCTATTTATTGGCTGTTGCCCTACGTTAAATTAGTGGTTACTTCCGCCTTCCAGGGAAAATAAATTTAGGACTTACACCCAAGCCCCCTAAATTCCCTAAATTCTCTAAATTTCCTAAATTTGGCCTACATTCAGCAGGTCTAGTCATTAAACAATCAATTCATTTGTACTATAGTGA
>JAAUPO010000075.1 GCA_012033095.1 Synechococcaceae cyanobacterium RL_1_2
GCAGAATGATTTGACCATCAATTACAAAATTCTGGGAAAAGGTTGATTTTTCGTTTGTGAATTAATTTTGATGCTGGTTTACGTTTTAATTTTTTACAATAATTGATCGCTACAAGTCTTATTTTACAAAGCTTTAATCGTACTTCTCCCCCTCTAAAGCTTGTGTCACAAGGGTTTAAGGTTTTTGTCCTGTAGTTAAACAAAAGACTATAAAGATTATTTCCCATACCAAACAAAACGGTTTTGTTCTTAGTCATTCATTCCCCTAATATCAGCCCGACAAAAAACCCCACCGTATAGGCAGGGTCAAAGCTTCAATTATTAAAACAGAATTTAAAACAATTAAATTCCACTAATGAACTTAGTCAAGGTCAGGCATGGATAGAGCCGGTTCAGATTCACGATCGATACCCTTCTCAAAACCAGCTACAGCAGCACGGGCACGGCCGGCATGCCATAGGTGACCAACTAAGAAGAAGAACGCCATGAAGAAATGGAAACCAGCTAACCATTGACGGAGGTTAACAAAGTTGAAAGAGTTAGGCTCAGTAATGATCCCACCAACGGAGTTGATGGAAGCGTTAGGAGCATGGGTCATGTAGTCAGCCGCACGACGAATTTGCCAAGGCTGAACATCATTTTTAAGTTTGTCTAAATCTAGACCGTTAGGGCCACGTAGAGGCTCTAACCAAGGACCACGGAAGTCCCAAAAACGCATGGTTTCACCACCAAAGATGATTTCACCAGTGGGGGAACGCATAAGGTATTTACCAAGACCAGTAGGACCTTGGGAAGAACCAATGTTAGCCCCTAGTTTTTGGTCACGGGTCAAGAAAATAAAGGATTGAGCTTGGGAAGACTCGGCATTGGTAGGGCCATAGAATTCACTGGGGTAAGCAGTATTGTTAAACCAAATGTAGGAAGAACAAATAAATGCCATTAGGGATAAAGCACCCACACTATAGGAAAGGTAAGCTTCCCCGGACCAAACAAAGGCACGGCGAGCCCAGCCAAAAGGCTTAGTTAAAATGTGCCAAATACCACCAGCAATACAGATGATACCGACCCAAATATGACCACCGATAATATCTTCCATGTTATCTACACCGATAATCCAGCCCACACCACCAAAGGGTGCTTTCGCTAAATAACCAAAGATAACGGCAGGATTCAATGTGGGGTTAGTGATGATACGGACATCACCACCGCCTGGGGCCCAGGTATCATAGACACCACCGAAGAACATCGCTTTGAATACGAGTAGAAATGCACCACCGCCTAAGATAAGTAGGTGATAACCAATGATGTTGGTCATTTGGTTTTTGTCTTTCCAGTCGTAACCAAAGAATTTGGAATATTCTAGGGTTTCAGGGCCACGGAGAGCGTGGTATAAACCACCCAAACCAAGAACCGCAGAGGAAATAAGGTGCAATACCCCAATGACGAAATAGGGATAAACATCCACTACCTCACCACCAGGGCCTACCCCATAACCAAGGGTAGCCATGTGGGGGAACAGGATAAAACCTTGTTCGTACATGGGTTTTTCTGGTACAAAGTGGGCAACTTCAAATAAAGTCATTGCCCCAGCCCAGAATACGATTAAACCAGCATGGGCGACATGAGCACCTAAGAGTTTGCCGGATAGGTTAATCAATCGGGCATTACCAGACCACCAAGCGTAACCACTTGATTCTAGGTCACGGTTTGCACCGACGGACATATTAGAGAGCGTTACCACGGGGGAGTACCTCCTCGGGGAATTCAAAACGTTGATGGGGTTGGTCTTGGGGTGCCATCCAAGCACGCATACCCTCGTTCAAAAGGATATTTTTGGTGTAGAAGGTTTCAAACTCAGGATCTTCCGCTGCTCTCAATTCTTGAGATACGAAGTCATAAGCTCGCAGGTTGAGGGCTAAGCCCACAATCCCAATGGAACTTGTCCATAAACCTGTTACTGGCACGAATAACATGAAGAAGTGTAACCAACGTTTGTTGGAGAATGCAATACCAAAAATCTGAGACCAGAATCGGTTTGCTGTCACCATGGAGTAGGTTTCTTCTGCTTGGGTTGGTTCAAATGCCCGGAAAGTGTTCGCTTGATCACTATCTTCAAATAGGGTATTTTCTACCGTCGCTCCGTGGATCGCACAGAGTAACGCTCCCCCTAGAATCCCTGCTACTCCCATCATGTGGAAGGGGTTTAGGGTCCAGTTGTGGAAACCTTGTAAAAATAGGATGAATCGGAAAATTCCGGCTACGCCAAAGCTAGGTGCAAAGAACCAACTGGATTGGCCTAGGGGATACATGAGGAATACGCTTACGAATACGGCGATCGGTCCACTGAACGCGATCGCATTATAGGGACGAATTCCTACTAGACGAGCAATTTCAAACTGTCTTAGCATGAAACCGATTAGACCGAAAGCTCCATGTAAAGCCACAAAGGACCATAATCCACCGATTTGACACCAGCGGGTAAAGTTCCATTGGGCTTCGGGACCCCACAGAAATAGTAGGGAGTGACCCATGCTATTGGCGGGGGATGATACCGCTGCGGTTAGGAAGTTACAGCCTTCAAGGTAGGAACTAGCTAAGCCGTGGGTGTACCAGGAGGTTACGAAGGTGGTTCCGGTTAACCAACCACCTAGGGCAAAGTATGCACAGGGGAATAGAAGGATACCAGACCAGCCTACAAATACAAAGCGATCGCGCTTTAACCAGTCATCCAGGACATCAAAGATGCCTCTCTGGCTGGGGGCGCGGCCTACTGCGATTGTCATATTTCTTTTACCTTCTCGATGACGTTAGAGAAAATGAAACAGGGTCTTTTAAAGTGTTTCTTAAATTAACATGAAACAAGAGTTAAGTTTTATTGTACTTTGGCTCTTGTTTTTAAAAGTGATAACAAAAATCTTACAAAATGTCACACTAAGTTAGTTACTTAACCAAAGTATTGTAGCTAGTTTTGTAATAAAAATACACAATTTACCCACGAACGAAAAACCAATGGTGGTAACTTGTTGCTCCCCTTTCTATAACCACAATAGGGAGGGGATTATCGGACAAAGTTAGAACTTTACCATCGGGGTTAATCTGCCTAAAATCATAACTACAACTTGAATTTGCTCTAAACTAAATGTGTTGGTTTAGACAAGTGTTTAACGTATTTTCCTTGAGACTGAATCCTTAACATTTTGAAGTCAGAAGTTCAGAAGCCTAGGATTAAGGGATCGTAAAAATGGTCACAACATCAGTTAGCTTCATTTTTTTCTTGCATCCATCTGTTAACCCATCATTCATCGGCAAATCGATTCGTCAACCTTTCAACTTTTCAATTATTGAGTAATTATTAAGTAATTATTGAGTTCTATGATTGTTCTGCGGCCCCAGGGAAAATTAGATGTATTAGGCTCTGCTTTATTTAAACAGCAAGTAGAGCGGGTTTCTAGCTTTGCAACGGAAGATCAAGGGGTATGGATTGTGGATTTATCTGAAATTGAATCCATTAATCACTTTGGTTTAACCTCTTTGATGGGGGCCCGCAGAACAGCTTTAGAAAAAAGCGCAAAGTTAGTATTGCGTAACGTTAATGACTCTGTGCACTTTATTTTAGAAGTGGCTCAATTGCTTGATTATTTTGATTTTGATTATGCTGAAGTCCAATCTCCCTTAGAACAGTCAGAAAATTTAGATCCTGGCCATAGCTCCACTGGCGCACTAAATCAACAATTTGGGAATAAATCTGTATTAACAGATGTTACGGCCACCAATGTGATGGGCCACCCGATCGAAGATGCATCCACTGCCGATGCCATCAGTAATTTGCAAAAAATAATTGCCAATATGCGAACTAAGCTGAAATAGTGTTCCTGGGCAATATTCCTGGGAAAAAAATTGAATGATTAAATTGACCACGCGCTTGCAGTATAGCGTTAAAGCAATGCTGGATTTAAGTCTCCATAGTAATCAACAACCGATCGCGGTAAGAACCATTGCTGAACGACAACAGTTACCAGCTCCCTATTTAGAGAAGCTCCTAATTAAAATGCGTCGGGCTGGCCTAGTGATATCGGTGAGGGGGGCCCAGGGGGGTTATAAACTGGCCCGCTTACCTCAGAAAATATCCCTAGGGCAAATTTTGCTCGCAGTGGAGGGGAAAGAATCCCAATCTTTTGTGGAATTAGAGGCGGGTGCTGATCGCGCTGAAGATTGGGTATCTTTATGTCTGTGGCAAAGGTTAAATAACCGTATTCAAGAAGCAATCAATGGGGTGACCCTTGCGGATTTGTATTATGATGCCCGGAGTTGGCAAGCAGCCCAAGGGGAAAAATCAAATTTCATTGTTTAAATCTCTATAGGTTTTTCCATGGCCACGCCGGATCGACGGTTTTGATGATTGGGAAAAATTGTTGATTTTATTAAACATCCTAAGATAGACCAATGCTGGTTGATTTTGTATGACGAAAACCATGACAGTCTATGAAAATAAAAATAATCAAAACGATAACAACGATCCTTCAGAAAAGTATGGTGAACGGGAAATTGAAGAAGGCAAGTTAATTACTTTTCCTAATCCCCGGCCCGGTCGCTATTACACCATTGAGATTACATTACCGGAATATACATGTAAGTGTCCTTTTTCCGGCTATCCAGATTTTGCCACCATCTATGTATCCTACGTTCCGGATCAAAAAGTGGTGGAGTTAAAAACGGTCAAACTTTATATTAATGGTTACCGCGATCGCTACATTTCCCACGAAGAAGCGGTGAATCAAATTTTAGATGATCTCGTAGCAGCCTGCGATCCGTTAGAAATGGAAATTACCGGGGACTACCAGCCTAGGGGTAATGTCCATACGGTAGTGACGGTTAAGTATCAACAAACCGACAAAGAGCAAGCTAGTTCAGGGAAAACCACAAAAACTAAAAAGCCTAAGGCGAAAAAGAAAGCCTAGGGCCATGGATATTTTACTGGTACTGCGATCGAGCCAAGGTAGCTAGAGATCTGGTCGTATCCCTTAAGAACTCCATGTCATTAATGCGATGAATAAACTGCTCAATCTTGACTATGAACCCCTCCTCGAAAATTTAGGGGGGGAGTATTATGACATCGTTACCCCGGCTAGTTTTCCAGAAAGAACCTTACGGTTTCGCAATGATGTGTTATTGAGGAAATTAGGCCTATCACCCCAACAGGTTTGGGATGATGATTTCATTGAGTGTTTTGGGGAATTTCAAGGCAAAAGACCTTATTTAGCCCTGAAGTACCATGGTTATCAATTTGGCCAATATAATCCTGAACTAGGGGATGGACGAGGATTTCTATACGGCCAAGTGAGGGGCCAAGATGGCCAATTATATGACTTTGGCACGAAAGGTTCCGGTCGTACCCCCTATTCCCGTCAAGCGGATGGTCGATTAACCCTCAAAGGAGGAGTGCGGGAGGTTTTGGCCGCGGAGGCTCTTCATCATTTAGGGGTACATACTTCCCGTTGTCTAACCATGATTGAAACCGGAGAAAAACTATGGCGAGGGGATGAACCTTCCCCCACTAGGTCTTCGGTGATGGTACGCATGAGTCGATCGCATATTCGTTTTGGCACCTTTGAACGACTTCATTACTTGCAACGGCCTGATTTGATCGGTAAATTACTAGACCATGTGATCGCTGATTATTATCCCCAAGCAAAATCCAGTGCTCATCCCTACGCCGCTTTCTATCGAGAATTGGTAGAAAGAACCGCAAAATTAGCAGCCCAATGGATGGCGGTGGGATTTTGCCATGGGGTGTTGAATACCGATAATATGCCGATTACGGGGGAAAGTTTTGATTATGGGCCCTATGGCTTCATTGATAATTACGATCCTAAGTTTATTGCGGCCTATTTTGATTACAGTGGCCGCTATAGTTTTGGTAATCAACCGGGGATTTGTAAGCTGAATTTAGAGATGCTCCAAACCCCTCTGCGGTTAGTGATGGCCCAAACCGATTTAGATGAGGGGTTACGGGTTTTTGAGGAGGCTTACCATCAAGAATTTCGACGGATGATCCTTCACCGCCTTGGCTTCGTGGAAACGATCCCAGAACCTTTAGGCTTAGAGTTAGTGGCCGCAACCATTCAATTGGTGCATAACAGCCTCATTGGCTACCACCAGTTTTTTAGGGAATTAACGATCGGGTTTAATGCGGGATGGCGATCGCGATCGGATTTAATTTTAGAAAATACTAACTATCGTTTAGATAATTTGACGGGGTGGCAAAGCTTATACCAGCGGGCTTTACATGGACTACCTCCTTCTACCATGGCAGATGTGGACGATCGCTTAGCCAAAGCTAACCCAGAAACCTATCTCCTACGGCCAGAAATTGAAGCTGTTTGGTCAGAAATCAGTGAGCAAAACAATTGGGAGCCGTTTAATGATTTGGTGTCCCGTTTGCAAAATCGACAATAGAAACGATCGCATCCTAGTCTTAAACCTTGTTCTAGTTTAGGGGATAGTTTTGGGACATCTCAATTTTGCAGTGATTTCTATCCTGTAGATGGTTAGCCGATCCCAGGAGTTATAGTCAATTTAATTTAGTATGGGATAGTAGTTTCTTGCTATGAAATGCTTCCAGCTCTATTTGTTTCCCGTAATTATTCAAAAAGACTATAGTTCAAGATGGCTGCGATCGTGTTAATAGGTCATACCAAAACCGTTTTGTTTAGTATGGAAAAATAGGAAGTGTCATCAATTAGCATTAAAACGTTGATCCTGAGCCAGGTTCAGAAAGTATAGTTTTAAACTGAAATCCCTAGCTAACAAAAGTTTTAGGTTTAATGATGACAGACCCTAATCCTTATTGTTGCTGAGATTAAGAGCTGATTAATAAAGCCCCCCGGCCCCTAAGAACGTGTTTGAAAAGTATCAACTGTTGTGGAGTCGCCCCTAAATCGCCCAAGTTGAGGGACTTAATTGCTTAAAATTTAGGTGATTTCCCCCAAACTGGGGGGCAAGGGGGGCTTTTCAAACATCCTCTAATACTGGGGGAGAAATTCCTGAAAAATCATTAACCGTCTCCAAATTTGGCGGATTTAGGGGGCTTGTGCGTAAGTCCTACATAATTAATCTGTAATTAATCTGTAATTAATCTGTAATTAATCTGTTGTAATCAGATGGGCTAAGACGATACATCTGCTCTTGTTTTTAGTGTCAAGAAATGCCGAAGAATTATCATTCCATGTCAGAGGGGATCTCCTATGATTGGAGCGTTTACCTAATTCTGGGGGATTCCAATGCTTCACTACACGATTGAAGAATTACTCCGCAATAATCGAGCTTGGGCTGCTCAAAAAAAAGCACTACAAGCTAGTTATTTTGATGAACTAGACCGCGACCAAACTCCCCCTTACCTTTATGTTGGTTGTTCCGATAGCCGACTGCCCCTAACGAACTTTACCCAGACAGAACCAGGAGAGATCTTTGTTCATCGCAATATCGCTAACCAAGTTTGTTTGACGGATATTAATTTTCTCTCGGTTCTAGACTACGCGATCGCTCATCTCAACGTGGAGCATATTATTGTTTGTGGTCATTATAATTGCGGTGGCATCATTGCCGCTTTAGAGGGCACTACCACTGGCCTAGTGGATAATTGGGTCAATCCCATTCGCGAATTATATTTAGAACATCAAAGGGAAATTGATGGCCTTAATAGTAGGGAACAACGGATCAATCGCCTGGCGGAGTTAAATGTGATTGCCCAAGTTAACAACCTCTATCAAATCCCCATTTTACGGAAATGTATCAGAGAAGGCACCGCCCCCAAAATCCATGGCTGGGTACTCAATTTAAAAACGGGTTTGATTGAGGAGCTAAAAATTCAAAACCCAGGGCGGGATCTGTGGTCTATCCAGACCGAAGCGATTTCCCATTAATGGAGTTAGGCTTACAAGGGAACAAAGTACTTGCTTCCTTTACAAATTAAGCTTTTTGGGGTTTCGCTCCACAAAATAATTAAATGGATTTAGAGGCAGAAGGCTTTGATCATCAATTACAAAAATTACAAAATTTT
>JAAUPO010000076.1 GCA_012033095.1 Synechococcaceae cyanobacterium RL_1_2
ATGATTAACCATTGTTTTAGTTGGCCTGAATAAACCTTACTACTGGGCAAAATCAAAGAAATGGCTAATCCTACGGCCACGTTGGCCACGGTGATATCAGCGGTTAATAATAACCAGATAGTCAACCGTAGTGTTAAATCCAAATAATTCATGGTTGCACCACCCACCAAATCAATAGGCTTAAAATGACACTCATCATGCCCACCAGATCATTTAATTGTTCTCCCCAACGGGGTAAATTGATGGTTAATTTTTTAATGAAGGCTCCGTAGAGGATCCAACCGATCAAGATAGTAACGATCGCTTTAACAAGATTGCTCAATTTATAAGCTTCCCAGTAAAACAAATTACCCAAGAACAAACCCGCAAGCAAAATAATAATGGCCGGCCAAAAACCTTTATCCATCGCTTTTTCCCCGGTCAGAGTGGCATCAAAGGGTTGCCAAGGCAGAAAGATAAATTTGGCAAAGCAAATAGCTGTACCCACTGCGGCAATGCTCATTAACCAGTCTTGCCAGGGGAGTAAGTTATCGACGCTATAGGCCTTAGCTCCAAACCCCATCAATAGGGGAAGCCCAGAAATAGATAAACTGGCCACAGTAACGCTCACCCCCACCATAAACGGTAAGGAAGTGTGTTTTAATTCTTTAAATTGACGACTAGGTAAATTGCCTGCCATCAAAAACAGAGCTGACTTGGCGACTCCATGGCTCAAGGCGTAAAGTCCCCCGGCGATCGGGGCAGCTAACACAAAACCCAACTGGGAAATGGTGGAGTAAGCCAACATGCGTTTACTATCCTTTTGTAGGATGGCAAAGGTTATCCCAAATAGGGCCGTTGCGACTCCAAAGGTTCGTACTAGGGGATCGATGGGCTCCATCAACAATGCCAAGCGAACCAACGGAAATATACCCGCTTTGACTACCACCCCGGATAGGATCGCCGAAATGGGGGTATCGGCTTCAGCGTGGGTGAGGGGGAGCCATAGCCCAGACAGGAACACTCCTCCTTTGGTCAGAAGTCCTACCATAATTAACGCGATCGCTTCGGGGGAAGCATCGGTTAAACCAGCAAAGGCAAAGGATTGGGTACTTTGATAGACCAACACCGCCCCTAACAGGTAGAACAGCATGACGGTGTTACTAATAAATAAATACCTTAAGCCAATCCAGAGGGAGCGATCGGTGCGGGGGTAGGTCACTAATAAAAAAGCAGCAATGCCAATTAACTCTAGCCCCACATACAAACTCATGAAATCTCCACAGATAAATACGGCGTTAACGCTGCCGTGGAGAATAGCAAGCTGGGTATAAAAGAAATAGTCCTTCGCTTTTGGCCAACAATATAGCAACACGGCCAATGTAACGATCGCGTTGGTCAAGATGAAATATCCAGCTAGGGAATCCACCACCAGGCTAACCCCCGCCGTGTCCATGAGGTTAATTTCGATCGGTGTGGTTAAACCCAACGCCCCCAAGCCATAGGCCATGGAAGCAAGAGTGACTAATAAAGTTAAACCCCGATCGAAGCGGGGCACCAGATAAATTAAAAATCCCACCCATAGAGGCAGGGTAACCCAAAGTACTGTGGTAATGGTCATGAGGATAACTCCCGTTCAATTTCCTCTAATTCCAACGTGGGATGATCCTTCGCTAATTTCATCGCTGCGACTAACATAATGGCCTGGATTGATAGCCCAATCACGATCGCTGTTAAAATCACCGCCTGGGGTACGGGATCCGCGTAGGCCACGTTGCGATCGCCCTGGAGAATGGGGGTAAATAAACCCCGACGGGAAGCAACAAACACATAATAGGCAATCACCCCAGTACTCATTACATCCATGGCAACAATTTTGAGCATTAAATTTTTTTTTGAAAATGATCCCCAAAAAGCCAATCACAACGGTTGCAAAGATTAATGGTTCTAACATAGCCACAGCTCAGTAGGATTTACTCAGGATAATTCTATAGAGTATATCCTATGATGAAACAATTTACTATTACCTAAACTCTACTAATGTTTTTTTAAAGAGACGGGAAATTTTAGACCAAGGGATCGCCCGGAACTATAGCTATAGCCATAAATATCAGGCTATTTTTAAGAACGAAAAAGCCCATGGAACAAGCTTTTACCCATGATTGCTCCGTGGCCTCAGCTCTGGCTATATCTGACAGGACTTACGCAAAAATTTTGATTCTGTCCTGGAAACCATGATGTTTGGGGACAATCGTTCAAGCAAGTCCACCAAATTTGCAGGGTTTAGGGGGCTTGATGGAACCATCCTTACTTGTATATTTGTATATTGCACGATGCCCCGTTTCCATGGTTATTAGGACAGGAAATGGGTAGTGCTAAAGCTGTAAGGATATTTAGACCCAGGATAATTGATTGTCAATGGGTTTAATCTCCCTGATCCTTACTTGTATTGGAATACTAGGAAATGCACTCTAAAACCTTACCTCCTAGGCTTCAAATACTGCCGATCTGTACCTATCGGGTTAATGGCAGCTATATCTAAAATTTAAGTTGGCAATAGAAATAGAATCAAGCTACTCCGGCTAGGGAGCGATCGGGTTTAGTTTTACTAGTGGTCAATGCATCCTGTAACGGAGCTTTGCCTAGACGTTCTTCCAGGATAGCCATTACTTCTCGCCCAAAATCATTGGGGTTACGTTCCCATGCTTGCAAACAAACTTCCCCAAAAAAGGAGCCTAGGGGTTCGGGATTCCATAGCAGTTTTTTGGCTGTCCACGGCATCATACTCATGGGGTTATAACCCGGTTTGAGGATTTTTGGTCTAGGGCGTAGGTTTCCAGATGGGTATGGGGCTGTAGGCCAATAAAAAAGATAGCCGGCTCTACTTTGTCTGCCCCAAAAATAGCTTCTAATTCTCGGTGGTACGCGATCGTTTGGCGGATAGTATCAAAGGTTTCATCAATAACATTAAAGGAATAATTCACAGAAACCACATCTTCATAACCCGCTTGCTTCAGATCACGGCAATTTTCTAGCACAACCCGCAGGTTATAACCCATACGCATTTTTCGGACTAATTCCTGGGAACCACTGGTGATCCCAATTTCAAAATAATTCATGCCCGTTTTCACCATCAATTCACACAGGTTCGGGGTTAAATTATCTGCTCGAATATAGGAAGCCCAATTAATATCCTCCATCCCTGAATCAATAATGGCTTCAAGTAACGCTTCCACATCAGGAATAAACACTTTGGCTGGAATGAATTGGGCATCGGTAAACCAAAACTTTTTAATGCCGCGATCGTAGAGTTGGCGCATTTCCTTGACCACTTCCGCCGCCGGATTAACGCGGACTTTTTTGCCTTCTACTACGGTATAGATGCAATAGCAGCAATTATGGGGACAACCTCGCTTGGTTTGTACCCCCAAATAAAAATCATCCTCTTGGAAGTAGTAACCGATCTCGGGCCAAATGGTTTCAATATATCCATAATTACAAGCGGTTTTGTCGATCGGGGCTGGCTCCTCATGGATTAATTTGGGTCGGGGATCGCTGGTACCGACAATGTAACAACGTTCATCCTCTAGGGATTGATTTTGTAATAGTTTCGTCAGCAATGCTTCCCCTTCCCCCACTGACACGATGGTACCCTTGGGCATATCCCGTTTTAGCTGCTCATAAAATACACTGACTGCTCCCCCACCTACCACTAGGCGAGTGTCAGGATGGTAACGGCGGGCCCGTTGTAGTCCCCGTTTAATTAAACTGGAGTTGCGCCACAGTTCGCCATAATAGGCTTTGGCCACCTTTAGCCCCCCTAGGGCCCCACGGATGCGATGGAAGATACTACGGCCATAATAAAATTCAAACGCATTTTGTAATGGGTTCCCCCCTCGTCCACCGACTGGGGCATAGATTTGAATATCCCGCCAAGAAAAGACGATTAAATTTGGCTGAAATTCATCAATGCAATCGTCCAAGGCCTGTTTAAAATCTAAGGGCGGCACCGTCCCCAAATCAAAAATTTTCTGTTCTACCTGGGGAAATAGTTTATGGATATGATCAGATAAGTACACTACCCCGATCGGAAAATGGGATTACAGGGTAAGCGTACGTAGAGAATTTTTTGGTTCTCAGGTTTGGTTTCCATAGCTGGGTTCACAGGTAGGTTAGGCAATGGGCATGGGTAAGAGCAAGGGGATAGGATACTACTATCAACTGCTATCACTAAAACTTTACATAGCTTAACTTTACCTAGTTCTTCTAAGGACAGCAACCTTAGTTAGGACTTACGCCCAAGCTCCCTAAATCCCCTAAATTTGGTGAACTTGCTTGAACGATTGTCCCCAAACATCATGGTTTCCAGGACAGAATCGAAATTTTTGCGTAAGTCCTGCTTCGTGTTGGGAGGATGAAGAGGAGAAATCAGGGGAATGGATCACATCTAGGATCGTGAATTAAATAAATTAGCAATTTGTGGGGTCTCCTGCGAGTGAAGGTAACCTAATGGGGGATTTAAGTTTTAGATGTTATTAATTTCTTATTCCCTAGGGCCTGTCATCATTATTTAAACCTGAAACTCTTCTTAGCTACGGATTTCACTTTAAAACTATACTTGCTGAACCTGGCTCAGGATCAACGTTTTAATGCTAATTGATGATACTCCCTAATTATGGAAAGGGCAGGTTTGTACCTAGATCGCGATCGTGGTTTAGATTCCCATCAGTTTCCCTAAAAAGTAAAGGATTTTGGCGTAAGTCAATTGTTCCTTTATGATCAGTAAACTAAACTCAAATTAACCATCTAAATTACCTCTAGCTAAGCTTATTTGTTGTGGACTGAGTCCCCGTTGCGCTAATGAAAAACAATGATAATTCTGACTCTGGAAATGCTGTAAATAAAGTAAATAAAAATGGCCTCCAGGGCCAAGTTAAATCTTGGTTTGAAGTCCTACCAGTCATTTTGTGGGGATCATTATTACTTAAATATTCCGCCAAGGGGGAATTAGCCTTATTGATTCACCCTAATTATTTTTGGTTAGTGACCTTAACCGGGTTTTGTTTATTGATTATTGCTGCCTGGAAAATTTTGTTAATCGTCAAAAAGGTGAGATTTCCTAGTGAATCCATGGAACATACTACCTTGTTCCCCCCCTATTTAGCACTACCCTCATGACGATCGTGGCCTTCGTTGGTTTAGTGATGTCCCCCCAGGTCTTAACCGCCCAAACTGCTCTACAACGGGGGTTAACGGAGTCCTTACCTTTGACTACCCTCCAAGCGGAAAGTTTTGTGAGTAAAACCAACCCCGCCGATCGCAGTTTGATTGATTGGGTCAGAACCATTAATGCCTATCCTGAGCCAGATTTTTATACAGATCAAGAAGTTAAAGTTAATGGTTTTGTGGTGCATGTGGATGGTCTGCCGGAGGATTATGTTTTACTGTCTCGTTTTGTAATTACCTGTTGTGCGGTGGATGCCTATCCCATTGGGTTACCCCTGAAGTTAGATCAAAGTCGGGATGCTTACCCCCCCGATACCTGGTTAGAAATTACAGGCAAAATGGCCACAGAAGAGTTTACGGCCCCAGCGGGCACTAATAACTTCGTCGGGAATAGTGGGGACAATCGACAATTAGTGATCTTACCTACGGAATTAAAGAAAATTTCCACCCCAGCTAATCCCTATGATTTTCGCTAATCTCCCCATACCGAGCGATCGGGCGAACAGCTTGAAAGGTTTGAAAGGTTGAATCAATCTTAAGAATTGGGTAAATTCCCCTAACCATCCGTTAGCTTTGAGATAGACCTAATATTTCTGATGGAATAACCTGTCACAACCCTCTATGGCTGACCCCAACACAGTAAAAAAATATATTGCCTATTGGTTTCAGCTAGGTAAAAGTGTCATTGTTAATAAAACAGGACACTCCCTCAAGCCTAACCATATTTTTGATCGCGGAACCTACTCCCAGGAATTTGAGCAAATTTGGGATTTAATCCAAAATCCAAGTATGGGGGATTGTTATCTCGATGGCACTCCTCAAACCATTCAAGATTTACTCAAATCTCAATGGAATATTGAAAATTGTAGTCGTTGTGAAATGCCCATTCCCCAGCTTGATCGCGGTGTATCCCCCTGCTATTGTCCCTGTGCCGATATGATGAGTTGGCCGAATTTAGAACTACCCCTACCGCGATCGCCGATTAATAACAATCACCATCTCCATGGGTTAATAAATAAATTAGATTCCAATGAGCCTTCCCAGCATTGCCCCTAAATCCTCAACCAATCCCTAAATCCATGACTGTTCTTCCAGGTGAAGTATGAATTTAGTTTATGTATTACTAGGCTTAGGCTTTAGCATTAGTTACATTCTTTCCTGTATTAAGGTGATCAATGAGGGGAACGAAGCCTTAGTAGAACGGTTAGGACAGTTTGACCGCAAACTAGAGCCCGGTCTCAATTTTGTGGTTCCTTTCGTGGAAAAAATCGTGGTCGAAGAAACCATTCGGGAAAAAAGTTTTAAATATTGATCCCCAAAATGCCATCAGCAAAGATAATGTTTCTCTTCAGATCGATGCGGTTATTTATTGGCAAATAGTAGATCTCGAAAGTACATTTTATAACGTTGAAAATATTAAGCAAGCGATCGAAAACTTGGTGTTAACGGCTTTACGTTCCTCGATCGGAAGTTTGCCCCTAGAGGAAACCTATTCTTCCCGCAAAGATATTAACCAAAAACTATTGAATGAACTCGATGAAGCCACCGGCAGTTGGGGGGTCAAAATTTTAAGGGTCGAAGTGCGAGATATTAAACCCGTTCCCACCGTGATGGAATCCCTAGAACAGGAGCGGGCCGCAGAAAGTAAAAAGCGGGCAGCACTATTAGAAGCCCAGGGTACGGTGGAGGCCATTAGTATGATTTCCGACGTACTCAAAGATAAACCCAATGCGGAAAGTGTACTGCAGTTTTTAGTGGCCCGTCGCTACGTTGAAGCTAATGAAAAACTAGGGGGTAGCGCGAATTCTAAGGTGGTATTTATGGATCCTAAAGCCATTAATGAAGCCATGGCAGAGTTAATTAAAACCAGAGCTAAACCTGGCGAAGGCCCAGAGGAAATTTAATTTGATTTAACCATTAACATGGCCTGGGAAAGGTTAGGGCTAAAGCTGTAAGGATATTTAGACCCGGGATAATTGATTATCAAGGGGTTTAATCTTCCTGATCCTTACTTGTATAGGACTACTTGAGGACGTACCTTGATCGCTTGTCAAACATCCTCTTAGTCCTCGACATCCTGGGTGGCCCTACGACCTAATTCATAGATACTGCTGGAAAAAGTGCCAATGATCGCCCAACTAAGGGACCAACTACCACCTAAGGAAATTTCAATTAGCCATTGGCTCCCAAATCCCACCAACAAAAAAGGAATAATACTTAAAATAGAGGCGTAAAAAGTATTTTGATTCGTTCTCAACTCGATCGACTCATCATATTCCTTCTGGGAAAATATAGCGATCGCTCAGCAACATTAAGCCATCCCGTCAGAGCATCAATTAACCGTTCCCTCGAAGGGGAGAAAAAAATATATAAGCTCAAAGCCCATAAAAAACCCCCAGCTATAAATGGGGCTTCCAGTCTAAAGAAAAATAAATCCCCTAACATAGGTTTTTTAAGAAAAGTGGTTAATTAGATAATTTTTAACTAATTTTAATAAAAATTACCAGAAGCTGACTATACTATGGACTACTAAATTTATCCCATAGGATGTTTGATTAGGAACTATTTTTGTTTATGTTATCCAATGTTTCTGAACAACTGGGGCGCAGACTCTTAAAGAATTTAAGCTTTTTCGCCTTAACTTTCCTAACGATTACGTTACTAGTTGTCTCCCACCAATTATTTTTAGAGCCAGCTAACGCGATCGATCCTATTAACAAGGCAGCCAATAAAGCTACCACTTGGCAAGAAGCTTCTTTTCCCGTTGAAATTTCAAGCTACACCTCTCCCTACGCCAACG
>JAAUPO010000077.1 GCA_012033095.1 Synechococcaceae cyanobacterium RL_1_2
TCTTTTAAAATACACTCTTAGAAATGTGTAGAGTATCCTTCGAGGGAACGTATCTCCATTTAAGTTTTAGATTTTATTAAATCCTTATTCCTAAATATCCTTACAGCTTTAGCACTAACCATGATTAGATGATAAAAACCGCTTAAGCTATAGCGATCGCGAGCCTATTACCACCGGCTTATTACGGAGCAACGGTCATGAACCCCACCACTGGATCGAATTTTGTCCCCTTAGGAACAGTTTAAAGCCTTTAACTAATGTGGTTACAGCTAGAGTTGAGAACCATGGCATCAAGGGCCATCCGTTACCATTTCGAAATTTTTCCTGTAGATAAGTACGTAAGGTTCGCTCAGCTTGAATTTCATCCTGTTGGGCAGTAGCTAAAAATAAGTATAGATCCTCTTTTGTCACAATAACGAAGGTAGGACTAATCTCCAATTCATGGTAATTGCCATTGTGCAACTGATAAATTTTTAACCCTTGACCGTTATAACGCCATACTTCGGGCACCCCGATCGCCGCATATAATTTATTGCGATCGATATTACTGGGGGTCAGATCCACATCTACCACTAAATCCGGGGGAGGATCTTGATCAAAATTAATATTGCGCCCGGCAACCTGGGGCTGACTACTTAGGTAAAATGCACTATCTGGCTCCACGGCGACCTGCAACCGAGGGACATTGATGGTGGTGGAACCCATGGTTTTAAGTTTCATACCCATTTCATAGGCCAGAATGCGAATAAATAATTCAATTAACCGTAACGCAAACTCATGATCTTCTAGGGCCATAGTAATTTCTAAAAGTTGACCATCATAGCTCAAGCGAGAATGACGATGTTGGGGTAGGGCGTTAAAAAAGTTGCCAATAATTATCCCAGGTTACTTCCCTAAAAATGACCCGTTGTTCACCGATGCTGACGGGGGAAGGGGAGGAGAGGGGAGAGGCAACTATCATTGAGACCTAGCTATCAAAGATAAATATTGGAATTTTGGCGTTGCTAAAATGGCTGAAATAAAAGAGGAAAGTTTAGGTGAAAGTTTTTAAAGAAGTATATATTAATCCTAAATAGCTTGTGGCAATTGAGTACATTGAAAGCCAAGTCTAGCAAGGATCTTGATGTTATGACCTAGTTAGGACTGCTATAGTTCGCGCAATGTTTAAATTTTTAAAACCGATCCATTTTTCAACTTTTTTAAATTTATCTTTTAAATTGACCCCAAAATTCATCCCTGAATTAACCAACGCCGGCATTTTTTCATTTTTGTATTGCCCCAGGAGTAAGCCTACCGGAGGTTTAAACGTCCGCTGCCAACAATGATTAGCAACAGGAATTGGTAACAGGAATTGGTAAATTAATCATGAAACATCCCATCTCCTAGGAGAGCAATGCCACCATAGAAATTTAACCACGTTTTGATCATCGAATTGATGGTCATTGATGTTAAAAAAGTAGTTGAAAAACTCCTGTCCTTGATCTTAATGGCGATCGTGGGGGAGCATTAACCAAGCCTCTAGATCTGGCCCTTGGGGAATAATACCGCCGGGATTGAGGGGAAACAAACTGCCATAATAATCCCGTTTTATGGTGGCTAAATCACAGGTCTGGGGGATGCCATCCTGTTGATATAAATCCCTTAGATAGGGACCTAAATGGGGGTAACTGGCGATCGCGCGACGGTTACATTTAAACAGGCCGTAATACACCAAATCAAACCGAATCAAGGTGGTAAACAAACGGACATCCGCCAGGGTTAAGCGATCGCCACCCAAGTACCGTCGCTCGGCCAGCACCATATTAATGTGATCTAGGGTGTCAAATAGCTCATTACAGGCTTGATCGTAAGCGGTCTGACTTTGGGCAAAACCACAGCGATACACACCATTGTTAACGGTGCGATAAATCCTGTCATTCCATTGATCAATTTCCCCCCGTAAAGCCTCAGGATATAAATCCACATCGGGACGGTTAGCCCAATCGTTGAACTGGGCGTTAAGCATCATAATAATGTCGCTGCTTTCGTTATTGACGATGGTATGGGTTTGGCGATCGTATAACACTGGAACGGTGGCCCGACCCTTAAAAGTGGGGTCATGGTGCCGATAAAAAGCCGGCAACGAGTTTACCCCCAGGTTATGGTCTGCTGGTAATAACCAACTCCCCCCCTCTGGATCGGGCTGGGCGATCGTGACACTAATAACCTCCTCCAACCCTTTTAAGGCCCTCACCACCAGGGTACGGTGGGCCCAAGGACACCCCATGCCAACGATCAAGCCATAGCGATCGCGATCGGGACAGTAATTATGATCTCCTCCATCACCGATCCCATGGCGAAATTGACTACGGGGCCGTTGATAATTGCCGGCTTGATCCGTGGGGGCCAGGCTACCCATCATGATTTGCCATTGGGTACTCCATATAAATTTACCCAGGGCAATAATTGGTTTTGGTGGAATCATTTTAAATCCTATTCAATCCTATAATTTCTTACTGTGCAAGGATTTTGGTGTACTTCATAAGTAAATTCGCTATGATTTTTAGGGCTAGGGCCGAGACGCAGGGAGTGTAATCCCCCCCCCGATCATCAGCTTCCAAAGATTAGACTTTTGTCATTATAGCGATCGCGGATCACTGGGAGATTACCCCTGGTCAAACTTTTACCGGTTAAAGCTGCGAACTTTAGAATGTGTTTGAAAAGTATCAAATGTTGTTGAGCCGCCCCCTAAATTCTCCAATTTTTGGGTGACTTGCTTGAACGATTGTCCCCAAACATCCCCAAATATCATGGTTCCCAGGACAGAATCGAAATTTTTGCGTAAGTCCTGATTGATTATGGCGTTGGTGGAGGTTACTGGGGTTAATGATTGAAGCGATCGCGGAAATTAGTTAATATAGTGCATTCCTATTACTTGCTAGCTGTCAACCCAAACCATCAATGGTTCACGTTAAATGTGTAGAACTATCCCACTTTAAATCCTTTGGTGGTACCACAACGATTCCCCTCCTCGATGGATTTACGGTCGTGTCTGGGCCCAATGGATCGGGGAAGTCCAATATTTTGGATGGGATTTTGTTTTGTCTAGGTTTAGCTAGTTCTAAGGGAATGCGGGCCGATCGCTTACCCGATTTAGTCAATAGTAAATCAGCGAGCTCAGGAAAAACTGCTGAAGCGATCGTATCAGTGACGTTTGATGTCAGCGATTTGACCCTTGATCCAGAAGCCGAACAGAACCCCTTTCCAGAGGATGATTGGAAAGTTACCCGTAAGTTACGCCTGACCAAGGGGGGCAGCTATGCTTCCACCTATTACATCAATGATCAGGTGTGCACCGCCACCGAACTCCATGAGCAACTACGACAACTACGCATTTACCCGGAAGGTTATAACGTGGTGTTGCAGGGGGACGTGACGAGTATTATTAGCATGAACTCGAAGGAACGACGGGGCATCATTGATGAATTAGCCGGCGTGGCGGAATTTGATCGCAAAATTGACCAAACCCGTAAAACCCTTGATTCGGTTAGGGAACGGGAAGAACGGTGCGAAATTATTACCCAGGAATTGCAGTTAACCCTCGAAAAACTGTCGGCAGAACGGGCTAAGGCGGAAAAATATCAAAAGCTCAAAGCCCAGGTGATGGCCCGTCAGGGGGAACAACGTTGGTTTAAATGCGATCGCAGCAATTACGCCAGGATCAGTTAGCCCAGGAAATCCGTGAATTAGAGCACCAACAAACCCAAACCCGCACCACCATCGAACAAACCAAAGGGTTAATTACCACTACCACCGTCGAGTTAGCCCACTTAAATCAACGAGTTAAGGCCCTCGGAGAAGATCAGCAGTTAGCCCTCTCAGCCCAATTAGCGGGGTTGAAAGCAGAAAAAGAGCAAGTCCAACGACAACAACAGGATTTAGCCCACCAACACACCACCATCGAAACGAAAACAAACCAATGGCACCAGGAATTAGGAGCCTATCGCCATCAATTAGAGGCCCTAGCCACCCAGCAGCAGTCCTTAGAGGGCCAGGAGTTACCCCGATTAGACCAGCAATGGGAACAAGCGAAATCGGTGGAGCAGACCATTCAAGAACAATCGGAAGCGATCGCCCAAGCCTCAGAAACGGGGGTAAATGAACAGGCCGATCTAACCCGCCGCATAGGGGAGTTACAAAAGGCCGTTAATCCCCTATTACGAGAACAGGCCCAATTGACCGAGCGTTATCAACAATTAAGCCACACGATCGAGGAAAAATCCCAATCCCTAGCCCAGGTGCAAGGGCAAATCGTAGAAAAGCAACAGAGTTTAGGGGTATTGGTGCAGGACTTAACCACAGGCGAAGAAGCCGTACAAACCTTGGCCATGGCCCTAGCTGCCACGGAACGAGATCTAACCCTCGATCGGGATACGGAAAACCGCTTAAGTTTGGAACAACGGGAAGCCCAGCGCAAACTCGATCGCTTAGAGGCCACCACCCAAGCCCAACAGGAAGCCCAGGGCACCTTCGCCACCCAAATTATTCTAGGGGCCGACCTGGAGGGGGTTCATGGATTGGTGGCCCAATTAGGCCAAGTAGCTAAACCCTACCAATTAGCGTTAGAAACTGCCGCTGGGGGGAGGTTAGGTTATGTGGTGGTGGAACATGACGGGGTGGGGGCTGCGGGCATTCGTTTGTTAAAGGAAAAAAGAGCTGGTCGAGCAACGTTTTTACCATTAAATAAAATTAAATCCCCCAGTATTAATCTCAGTAATTTGCCCCACCGTAGCCCTGGCTTCATTGATTTAGCCATGAATTTAGTGGAATGCGAACCTCGTTTTAGTAAAATTTTTGCCTACGTCTTTGGTAACACCATCGTATTTGAAGATATCGATGCGGCCCGGCCTTTTTTGGGTCGTCACCGCATTGTTACCCTGGAGGGAGAAGTATTAGAAAGTAGCGGAGCCATGACCGGGGGCAGTCAATCCCGGCGATCGGCGTTACATTTTGGCACCATCGAACCCCAGGAATCGGAGGAGTTACGCACCCTTAAACAACGGTTAGGGGAACTAGAAACCTTACTGGCTAGCATTCAACGATCGATCGCGACCCAAACCCAAACCGTTACCGCCCAAGCAGAACGATTAACCCAATCCCGTCAACAACTACGGGAACAACAGTTTCAACAACAACAACTGGTTAAAGAGTTAGGTCAATGGACAGAGCAGCAGGAACGTACCCAGGGGGAACTAGGTCAGCACCAACAGGATCTCGTGACCATGGAGCAACGACTCAACCAGTTAGGCCAGTTAATTCCTCCCCAGGAACAGGAACTCCATACCCTCCAAGAAAGGTTAAATAACCTGGAAACCTCCCAAACCCATAGTGAATGGCAGGAGGTACAGCAGTTACTTAAGGCCCATCAACAAACCATCCACCAAGCAGAACAGGCTCTCCGTACGGCCCAAACCCAATTACAGCAGGTGGTAAATCAACGCGATCGCCTCATCGAAAAAATTACCCTCACCGAAACTAACCTCCGGGAACTACAGCAACAGCAAACTGAGCTACATCAGCAAGGGGAAACCTTAGCGGCCAAACTCACCGCCATCATGACGGATATGGCCGCGATCGATGGCCAACTGGGGGAACTCTCCGATGAACTCAAAACCGCTAAAGCCGAGCGTGACAACAAAGAACAAGAACTTAAACAACAGCAGCAGCACGAACAACAACAAATTTGGCATCTAGAAAAACTCCAACAAACCCACCAGGAAAAGGAACAATCCCTTCGCCAACTAAAACAATGGTTGACGGAGCACCATGATCCAGACTTAGCCGTTCCTGAAAATTTACCAGAGGACTTAGACCTAAGGAAGATCAAGGAGTTGCTAGATCATCTCGACGAAGAGATCGATCGCGGTCAAAAACGCCTCACCCGCATGGAACCAGTAAATATGCTTGCCCTAGAGGAATACCAAAAAACAGAACTCCGCCTCAACGAATTATCAGAACAGTTGGCGACCCTTGCCGAAGAACGGACAGGGGTATTACTGCGCATCGAAAAATTTAGAACTCTTCGCCTCAATGCTTTTAAGGAAGCCTTTGATGCGGTT
The DNA here is from genome assembly GCA_012033095.1 of Synechococcaceae cyanobacterium RL_1_2. GTDB lineage: Bacteria > Cyanobacteriota > Cyanobacteriia > Cyanobacteriales > JAAUPO01 > JAAUPO01. Next base: position 6,099 of record JAAUPO010000077.1, read on the forward strand.
AATGAAAACTTTAAATCCATTTTCGCTACCCTCTCCGATGGGGATGGTTATTTACAGCTAGAAAACGAAGAAGATCCCTTTGAAGGAGGCCTCAACCTCGTCGCCCACCCCAAAGGAAAACCAGTACAAAGGCTAAGTTCCATGTCCGGAGGGGAAAAGTCCTTGACGGCGCTAAGCTTTATTTTTTCCCTGCAACGGTACCGGCCTTCCCCCTTCTATGGTTTTGATGAAGTAGATATGTTTCTAGATGGAGCCAATGTGGAAAAACTCGCTAAAATGGTCAAGCACCAAGCCCAATCCGCCCAATTTATTGTGGTGAGTCTGCGCCGGCCGATGATCGAATCAGCCCAACGCACGATCGGCGTAACCCAAGCGAGGGGGGCCTATACCCAGGTTTTAGGTATCAAACTATAGGATCTATCGGGTAAATTGTATGGTTGTATGGTCAAAAATTAAGGGGATTGATTGCTCATATATCAATTATCCTGGGTCTAAATATCCTTACAGCTTCAGCACTACCTAACCGTTTACTAGGGCTTGTCATCCATTCGCGTTAAAACGTTGATCCTGAGCCAGGTTCAGAAAATATATAGTCTTTTTGAACAATTATGGGAAATAAATAGAGCTGAAAGCATTCCATAAAGAGGAAAAACTATCCCATCCCAAATTAAATTGACTATAGTTATAGTTTTAAACTGAAATCCTTAGCTAAGAAGAGTTTCGGGTTTAAATGATGACCGCCCCTAGTACTTGCCATGGGCAGCAGGGGTTCACATTGGTTAATTGATTCAAACATGGATTAAAAGAATAATTAAGATTGCACCATCAACCCCAGGTACTCAGTATAATTTCATAAAATTCTTACATTATAAAATCTACTTCAACTACCCGTGTACCCACGAACTATTGCGATGGGGTTGCACTGGCCGGATATTCTTTCAATGTTTAAATAATTAAATCTAGTACCCTATTAATAGCTAAATCAATACCTAATCAATACCCAAAAAAATACAGCGATAGATTTAGATAGATTAAATAAGATTAACTATTTATGCTTATCTATGCTTGCGATCGGGCTTCGGCTCCGCTGAATCTCTAAATAATTTGATCTGTAGTTCTAATTTGCATAGTTAGTATAACTCTAATTTTAGACAGCTTACCTATTAAGGCTTTGTCAACTCTTCCTTAGTCATTTTCCTTAGGATCTTGGCAAAAAAAATCTCACAAATTTGGAGAATAAACAAGATGAATCAGACATTACACAGCTTCAACACAAGGAATGTAAACATCAAATCTATCACCTCAACATTGGTATCATCCCTAGATGACATGTCCTTAGTTAAAAACCTATGGGAAAACCGATTCAAAAATTTGTTTACACATGAGGTACCGAGCTATGGGTTCAAACAAATATTCAAACAACTATTAGGGGCCGGGGCTGTAGGAGCCATGGTGTTTTATGGGGTGCCGGTTAACGCGATCCAAGTGCGTACCCCCGATGGTAATTGCCTAAATGTCCGCACAGGGCCAGGAACAAATTACACCATCCATAGTTGTGTTGATGATGGGAGTCAATTACTACCAGTGGTTCGTGCTGACGGAGAATGGTTGGAGTTGAGTAGTGGACGTTGGGTTTATGCTCCTTACACCACCTATGGGGAAGAGTCTAAAAATGCGGATTCTCCATCGGAGGAAGTAGAGCGTTCCATTCTCAAGCTTGGGAGTTCTGGTTCAGAAGTAACGACTCTGCAAAATCGTTTGGTGATTTTAGGTTATTTGAAAGTGGATCAAGTAGATGGCATTTTTGGATCTGCCACTGAGTCCGCGGTACTTCGTTTTCAGGCTGATGGGAAACTAGAAGTGGATGGCATTGTGGGCACTACTACCGCC
>JAAUPO010000078.1 GCA_012033095.1 Synechococcaceae cyanobacterium RL_1_2
TATCTTTTTTTCCCAGTCCATAATGGTGACGTGGGATTTTCCGTATACTCTGCCAGTTGCTCGTAATCCCATGCCCTCTGTTCGACTATGAATGGCATATTCTACTATTTTGGGGTCAGTTCTCAGTTTTGCCATGGGGGTTCCTGTCCGTTCATTGAATCTACGACCACAGTCATGACACCGATAGTATTGGATTTTTTCTCCTATGCTTTTTAGGGTTCTTCTGCCATTTTTAATGGTATTTTTGCTTTCGCAGTAAGGGCAATCCATCGTTTTTCTCGTCTTGCATTCATCCTCTATTCTACACCCTCCTTTTAGTCACCAGTGCCGAGGTCTGGGGGTGGTACCCTCCACCTCCAGACATTGCATATATATAGCAGTCCTAACTAGGTCATAGAATGAAGATCCTTACTAGACTTGGCTTTCAATGTACTCAATGGCCACAAGCTATTTAGGATTGCTATATATAGTCTTTTGGAATAATTATGGGAAATAAATAAAGCAGGACTTACGCAAAAATTTCGATTCTGTCCTGGAAACCAGGATATTTGGGGACAATCGTTCAAGCAAGTTCCACAAATTTGGGAAATTTAGGGGGCTTTTGCATAAGTCCTATAGAGCTGAAATCAGCCTATGGCAAGGTGCAAAAATCCCATGCCAAATCAAATTGACTATAAATTTAGTTTTCCACAAAAAAAGACCTAACCCATAATCCGGATTAGGTAACTTTTTTAAATGATTTTTGAGTAAAAATGACTTGTTTGAAAACTTGTGACCCTTGTCTTACGAACAAGTCCGATGTGCTCTATAGATGACGGTCAAAAATAAACCTAGTAACCGAATAATTCATAGACACGGGTAAAATTTCTATTTATCGCCTACTTTATTTTTAAATAGTTTACCCGCTTTAAAGCAAGGTACTACCGTTGCAGGGATAGTCATAGGATCACCAGTGCGGGGATTGCGACCAGCGCGCTCTTTCCGATCCCTCGGTTCAAAGGTACCAAAGCCAACAATGGTAACCTTATCTCCAGACGAAACTGCTTCCATAATGACATCGATAGTGGCAGAGAGCACTTCATTAGTAATTTTTTGGTTAACTTCTGCTTCTTCATGAAATTTTTTTAACTAATTGTTCTTATTCATAATTTATATATTTACGGCCCCCATTTACCTGAACAATTCCATTAGAATAGCCACAGCTAAATTAGCCGTCCTCAATAGTAACGTGGACAACTTAAGAATTTGGATACTAATTGGTTAAATTCAATCTAGGAGTTTTGACTTAACTTAATCCTAGGGATAACAACGTAATGAGATAGTTTTCTAAAAGAAATTATCATCAAAATAATCAAATCAAACATTAGGTTTGCTTAAATCCCTAGGGATAGATAGGAATAGTTAAGGATTAAAAATAGATTGAAATACAAGGATAAATAATGGACTTCCTCAGTAGGGAGGAATACTTAGATCGCCTCAAACCGTTAGTGCTATTAAATATTAGCCGATCATTGCTCTAAACTATCTCTGTAAATACACAATTTGCAACAATTTACCGGTTTTTGGGGTCTAGGGTGTTAGCCTTAGAAGGCAACAAACATGATTCTAATCCTTGTGTATCAGGCTTTGTAGCCCCATTCTTGTTTGGATCTTGGTTAATCTAATTTAAACGACTTTTCTTGGCGTCCCATGATGAAATATCCCCTATTTACCCTAGTAATGGGTTTATCTTCGACCTTTTTTCCGTTGATTGCGATCGCAGCCCAGGGAGAAACCATCGATTCATCCCCCCTAATGACGGATAAGGTTGAGCTAGAAACACAAAGTTTAGATTCGGATATCCCACCATCGAACAATACCCCAGGGGAGAACGCGGTTCCATCCATGGATCACCATGGGGAGAAGGAAACCTTAGAGCCAGTCACCGTTGATGCTTCCATGGAGGAAGAAGAGGAGTTAGTCCCTATAACCACGATGGATATGGCCCAACCTGATTTGGTAAATGTGGAAAAATTAGGGGGCAAAGAACGTTTTACGGCGGAACAACTACGGTTAATCGAAGCCGATCGCCTTTTTAGCGCAGGACAAATAGCAGCGGCTGCGGCCATTTATCGCCAAATTAAACCGCCCTTTCCCCTAGAAGCTGATTTACCAGCCCAAAATCAAGCGATCGCGAACTATGATGAAACCACCTTATCCCCCAAGGCGGGGGTATATTGGCGCATTGCCCAGCAGGGTTTAACACAGAACTTAGAAACCAAAACCCTGATTCCTCTGGCTTCTTTAATCGAGGCAGCCCCCGATTTTATTCCTGGTCAAGTTGCTTATATCAAAGCTTTACGTACCTATAACAAAGTTGCAGAAGCGGATACGATCTTAAATCGATTAGCCCAAACCTATCCCCAGGAATGGAGCATTGTGGCTTTAAAAATTGAACGGGAACAGGAGTTAAAGCGTTGGATTGAGGCTTCATTGATGGCCCGTCGCTTTGCGATCATGAATCCTGATCATCCCCAAATGGAAGAAGCCCTAGCCCAAGCGGAAGAAAATTTAGTTCTCTACCAAAAAAGTTTACGGGCCCAACTACGGGGTAGCGCGATCGCGAATATTATTACAGGGGTATTAGGCTATGCTTTTACCGGTGGTTTATTAGGGCCCCTCTCCGCTCTTCAAACAACGATGTTACTGCTAGAAGGGGAAGCCGGTTTGGGGGCAAAAGTAACGGAACAAGCCCTCGCCCAACTACCTATTGTCGAAGATCCAGAGGTGGTAGATTATGTTTCCGCGATCGGTCAACAATTAGCCGCCGTTGCGGGACGGGATGAGTTTGAGTATCAGTTTTTTGTGGTGTTAGATGAGAATGTGAATGCCTTTGCGTTGCCAGGAGGGAAAGTGTTTGTAAATACCGGCGCGATCGCGGCCACTAACTCCGAAGCCGAACTAGCAGGCCTGCTTGCCCATGAAATTGCCCATGCCGTCCTTTCCCATGGTTTTCAATTAGTGACAGAAGGCAGTTTAACCGCCAACATTGCCCAATATATCCCCTACGTTGGCAATACCGCCGCTAATTTGATTGTGCTTAACTATAGTCGGGATATGGAAAAAGAAGCCGATATCTTTGGCACTCGCATTCTCGCCGCCTCCCCCTATGCCGATGATGGAGTCCGCAACATGATGGCGGTACTAGCAGAGGAATACAAAGATGAACCCCGTCCCCCTGTTTGGTTTTCCACCCACCCCGAATCGAGTCAACGCATTAAATATTTAGAAGAAATGATTTTAAAAGAAAACCTCGATCGCTACGGTTACGAAGGCATTGAACGTCATCGCCAAATCAAAGAAAAAGTTAACCTGCTGTGGGAGCAACATCTTCAAGAAGAGGGACTACTGCCAGAAGAAGAAAGCATCCAAACAATTAACCAATAAAACCTTTCACTAAGAACGTGTTTGAAAAGTACCAAATGTTGTGGAGTCGCCCCTAAATCTCCCAATTTTGGGGACTTCATTGGTTAAAATTTAGGGAATTTCCCCCAGATTGGGCGGCAAGGGGGGCTTTATAAAGTCAATTGAATTTGCCCTTTGCCCCCTAAATCAGCCAAATTTGGGGAACTTTTAATGATTTTTCAGGAATTTCGCCCCCAGCATTGGGAGCCGGGGGGCTTTATAAATCAGCTATAAAAAATCCCTGAACATCATAAATTGATCAGGGATTTTTCAATGAATTTTTTTGTTTAGTCTGTCAAATTAAAAGTTAGTACCCCTAATTTGATAATCTTTTTCCTGTAAAAATTGTCTAGTGTCATTACTAGGAACGTAGTTATAACCAAATCCAGATTGATCAGAATCATCTAACAGTTGGGGCGTAACCATTACAATCACCTCGCTCCGAGTATTCTCTTTAGAACTAGATCTAAATAGAGAACCAAGGATAGGTAAATCACCTAAAATTGGAACTTTTCGAACACTGACGCGATCGCTGTCTTGAATAATACCCGCTAAAATTAGAGTCTGATTGTCCCGCAGACGAACCCTCCCAGATTCAAGGCTTCTTTCCGCTAAGAGAGTTATGACACCATCGGGGCTTTCTGATTGACCGTTAATTGCACTAACGGTAGGGTTGACAGTCATGGTAATAAAACCATTATCATCAATTCTTTCTATATCCAGCTCAAGCGTTAAACCGGCTTCCTTAATTATAGGCTCACGGCTATCTACTGATACTCCTTCAATTACATTCCTGACAATTTTAATGCCCCCAAACACTTCTTGGGTTAGGGCAACCCTCGCGATTTCTCCGTCCTGTACTATTAAAGTAGGATCGCTAAGGATCTTAGCCGAACCTTGGTTAATTTGATTTTGCATACGAGCAAGGAACTTCGTTGGATACTGAAAGAAATCTGCTGTGTTTACAGCGATAGACCCATCAGTTCCTCTTGTAAATGCGCTTTCAGTTGTAACAATACCAGTATCAGCATCTCTCGTTCTTGTTATTTCAAGAATATTATCCCTCGCAAGAACCACATCAGATATTCCTACTGTTAGAGGATCTGTTGAAAGGGAGGGAATCGGTTCAAAGAAGCGCAAGTCTGTACCCCTAACTGTACTTGTGCTAAATAAACCATTTTCATCAGTAATGTTAACAATCGTATCTGGGCCAGTTCCGACGATGGGTCCAATCGTTGCTGGAGTAATAACATCTTTTAAAAAGACCTCATCAGTGGCTAGGGGATTTTCAACAACTGGAGAGCTTACAAAGTTAGCTACAGCTCCAGGGGCAGGTTGAAAACCACCATAATTTATATCAAAAGCTCCATCATTAACGGCAACAAATAAATTATCTGCAATGCCGTAAGAGAAACTCGTATTCATGCTTTCGGTATTGTTTAAATTAATATCAACAATTTTGACGTTGATGGCGGCTTGGCGTTTGCGGGCATCTATTTGGGTAATTAGATTATTTGCAATCTCAATTTGGCGGGGTTCCCCGACTAGGGTCAAGCTATTTAATCTTTCATCGGGATAAACTTTTAAACCTTCTAGTAAACTACCTTCTTCTTCCGTTAATCTAAGGAAAAAGGTTTCTGCATCAAGGGTAGGAACTTGGTTGAGGCGATAGCTGCGGGTAATTAGGTTGCGGGCTCCTTGGGGTAATTCTTCCCCGACAAAATGGTGCGTCCACGACGGTTGGCCTGTAGTTCGGATAGGGTTAAAACGTAGTTAAATACATCCTGTACTGGTTCGTTTTCTAAATCAAGGGAAATTACTTTATCAGTACCTGCACCGGTATAGATAACGTTGAGATCGGCCGCTCTTCCTAGGAGGTTTAATACTTCGCGTACGGGGGCATCCCGAAGAACTAACCTGGGAATTCTTTCAGCACTGCCGAGGTCTAGGTATTCAGGGGAAGAGTCAATATTGGAAATGGCAATATCCCCTACTGGGGGAGCAACGGCGCGGGGTAGGAAAGGAGGAGCGGGGGCGACGGGTTGAATGGTATTGGTTAGAGGGGAAGGACGACCCTCGATCGAGATATTCGGATTAGGGAATAGTACTTCTGGTTCTGGATTGGCTGCTGCTGGCCGACCTTGGGTACCCGTGGCTGGAGTACTGGTAACAGGGGGAGAGGTAAAAGTAATTTTGAGTAAGTTATTGTCTGTATTGACAGCAAAATTAGTAGGTACGCGATCTTTGCCTTCAATTACGATGCGAATAGTGTTGTTATCTACAGGAATGACCTCGATCGCGGCAATTCCAGGAGCAGGATTAGATTGACTAAAACTACCTTGGGAAGCATCGAGGGTAACGTTAAGTACATCGGAGATGATTTTGTTGCCTCGGTTGACAGTGAAGATTTGGGGTCTGCCTGGAAAGTCGTCAGCGGCAGTCAACTGTAACTCAACTTGATCTGAGCCCATGGTGTTAACTTGAACATTTTCAATGCCCAAAACCTGAGCCTTTAGAGGTGCGGCAGTAATGACTGGTGCGGCGATCGCGCCTAACACGATTCCTAGATATTTTTGATAATCTTTCACTGGTGACTCCTCAGCCTCATTCCTACTTGTAATTAACGGTTATCAGGTAATTGCTATGGCAACATATTACCCTATGTTTTAGTTGTCAAAGGACTATTTTAGTAAAAAATTTAAAAATTAATTTTTGTCCTCGATCGGGTAACAAAACCAAAATAGCTTTGTTTTTTCTCTAAATTTCTTTTTGGGGATACATAATCAGGATAAATATAGGCTTATCAATCATATTATTTGGGTTAATTGATGATTATTGAGATCTTTTTCTAGAAAAAATATTTCTAGGGTTTAAAGATAAATAATGTTAGAGACCGCTTCGATAATTGTTGGGATAAAATAGGGTAACTATGCTGTTGTTGTTATGAATGGGATTGTAAATTAACTATGATCAAAATTTCGGCTCTTCTATTAGCTCTATTAGCAGCTATTCCCTTTGAGTTATTCAATCCATTAAATAAAGCTGATGCTTTTACGTTATATCGAGACATTGCGATCGCTCGTCAACGGGACGAAAATTTTGATGCCCTTAATGTTCGAGGTCAAGCGATCGCGAGGGCTTACGTCCAACAAAGCTTCGATCAGGATATCTTAGTATCGGAAGTTGTCTTAACAGTCATTGCCCAGAATCAAGGATTAATTGCCCCCATCTTCAAAGTGACCGTAACCCGCGATGAATGGCGCAATAACCCTAATCCAGAGTACTGGTTAAGTGCTTACAGCACCTCTTCTGCCTTGTTAGATATGGGTGAAATTATTGTCACCGCAGGACAATAAACTCAGCTCACACTATGATGTTTGGGGATGTTTAGGGATAATCATTCAAGCAAGTCCCCTAACTTTGGGGGGATTTAGGGGGGCTTGTGCGTAAGTCCTAATTAATTGAATTGTGTTGGATACTTGGATACATTAAATCCCGATGGATCTATTTGAGCTATCAAGTAAAACTATCCATAAAATCCTTGATCCGACGACGCACTTGGGGCCGTCTTAATTTATGCAGGGCCCGGGATTCGATTTGCCTAACCCTTTCCCGCGATAAATTTAAGTTCCGTCCGATCGCAGAGAGGGATAAATATTCTCCGTTATCCATCCCAAAGCGCAGGCCAATCACCTCCCGTTCGCGATCGGTGAGGTTAGCCATGAGATTTTGTAGCTCTACTTTCAGGGAGTCATGGATTAAGCTGTCCTCTGGAGATTCCACCGCCGTTTCCAAAAGATCAATTAGTTCCGTATCTTGATCCTTACCCACCTTGATATCTAAGGAAATCGAGCTAGGCATTTTCCCTAAAATTTCTTGAAGTTGTTCGATCGTCGAATCCATCGCGTTGGCCACTTCCTCCATCGTGGCATTACGACCAAGTTGCTGACTCAGATCTCGGCGGGTTTTGCGAATTTTATTAATTTTCTCAGTAATATGTACCGGTACCCTAATCGTACGGCTTTGGGTCGCGATCGCACGGGTCATGCCCTGGCGAATCCACCAATAAGCATAGGTACTAAATCGATAACCCTTGGTTGGATCAAACTTTTCCACGGCCCTTTCCAGGCCCAATGTTCCCTCTTGGATCAGATCTAACAACTCTAACCCACGGTTTTGATACTTTTTCGCAACGGAGACCACTAAGCGTAAGTTAGCTTTGAGTAAATGGTTTTTAGCTTTGATGCCCAAACGACAAGTTTTCTCTAAACCATCAACGGAAATCCCTGCCACCTCGGCCCAAGCCTGCTTCCCTTGGTGCCATTGGATTTGTAATTCCTCCTCCCCAAAGCCTAATTCTTGAGACCATCGCCAAAAATTAGGTTGGGAGGCAATTTTATCCACTACGTAGTGACGCAATAATAATAGTTCATTAAACTTTTGCAGGGTGATATTTTCCGCTGCCCCATCCTTCCTTAGTTGGTCTAAAGCTAAATAAGCTTGAATGCGCTGAGCTAAAAC
>JAAUPO010000079.1 GCA_012033095.1 Synechococcaceae cyanobacterium RL_1_2
GGACGCTGTAATGTGACGCACTCATGTTTTGAGCCTGAGCAATTGATGCAGAATTATCCTAGAGGCCACCAATCATTGCGAGGGGCGATGACACGTTTCCAGCCAAGGGATACGGTGCAGTGGTTTCAAGATCATGGCGTCCAGCTCAAAACGGAATCCGATGGGCGCATGTTTCCGGTGACAAATGAGTCTCAGACCATTATTGATTGTTTGCTAAATACAGCGAAGAGGCATCGGGTGAAAGTTCAGACCTCCGTTGTAGTTAGGTCTGTGACCTATGATGCTGAAGTCCAAGAATTCTCCGTGCTGTTGAAAGATGGAGATGATCTAAAGTGCGATCGGTTATTGTTGGCGACAGGAAGTCATCCATCTGGCTACCGTATCGCGAAAAGTTTAGGGCATCGTTTGGAATCACCGGTTCCCTCTCTGTTCACGTTTCAAATTTCTGATCAACAACTCAGAGCGCTAGCCGGTGTTTCGGTACAAGACGTTCACTTATCTCTAAAGGTCGGCTCTAAAACGCTTAAACAAGAAGGAGCTTTGCTCATTACCCATTGGGGCGTTAGTGGGCCTGCCATTTTAAAGTTATCGGCTTGGGGAGCAAGAGACCTGCATGAGGCTAAATATCAATCGATTTTACGGATTAATTGGTTACCCCAGGAGAAACCAGACCAGTTGCGGACTTATTTGTCACAACTCAAACAGGACTGGAGCCGACGACAAATTGCGACTCATAACCCAGTTTCTCTTCCCATGCGACTATGGCAGTATTTTGTCGTCATCGCGGAAATTAAGCCCGGAAAACGCTGGGCTGACTTGTCTAAGAAAGAATTGAATAAACTCTTGCAAATATTGACCCAGTGTCAGTTTGCAATTGTCGGTAAAGGTGTTTTCAAAGACGAGTTCGTCACCTGCGGGGGTATCAAGCTCAAAGAGGTGAATTTCAAGACGATGGAAAGTCGTGTATGTCCTGGCTTATATTTAGCCGGTGAGCTATTAGATGTTGATGGAGTGACCGGCGGATTTAACTTTCAGAACGCATGGACGACTGGCTGGCTAGCGGGGCAGACTATGGGACTGTAATTCCCTCGGCAACTTTTTTAAGGCGTTGCAACTGATTTTCCATATCTCGTTTCGTAAGAGAGGCTGCAAACAAATTAAACCCTAATCGAACAATGGGACTCGGAGTCATAAAGGTAAAGGTGTTTGTGAGTAATGTGCCCTGATCCTGTGCTTTACATTCCCAGCGATCGCGACCGTGAAAGAACCCAGAAAACTCCCAAACCACCAAGCCTTCCTGTCTCTCAATTACCGTGCTGTGGAGGGAGGGATTGAGAAAAGGAACTTGAATAATGAAGGTGCTTTCAGCGCCAACAGCACTGCTCCATGGGCAATGGGCTCACATTTTAAGGCGAGGTTCAGCCATTGGTGCATTAACCGTTGATCGGTAATGGTATGGTCAACCCTAGGAACACTGGCAGAGATCCAAATAGACTGTTCAAACGTTTGAGAATTCACAAACCGACTAGCTTACGTTAACATCAGTTAAGTGTCATTTTACTGTGCGCCTGTAGCTCAGTGGATAGAGCAACCGCCTTCTAAGCGGTCGGTCATTGGTTCGAGTCCAATCAGGCGCGTATCCAACTTTCATAAAAACCAGCAATAAAAAACGCCTCCGCAATGTGCGGAGAGCGCTTCAAGAAATTTCACTCCTTCTAATTATTCCCCCCAAAAAAAGGAATTTAACAATAGACTTTTCGAAGTCATATTCATACAGCGAAGAGCCCATGACGAGAGTTGAACTCGTGACCTCACCCTTACCAAGGGTGCGCTCTACCACTGAGCTACACGGGCAAGGGACTCTTCAATGGGCCGAGCTGGATTCGAACCAGCGTAGGCATAGCCAGCGGATTTACAGTCCGCCCCCATTAACCACTCGGGCACCGACCCATTCACCGATTAACACAGTTATCCATAGTAACAGACAAAAATCATCATGCAAGCTTTTTGTACTTTTTTTCTTAATGCTCTGGGGTGCTAGGGGCTAATAGTTGGCCTGCATAGGTTAAAGCACTCGCCCGATCGCGAACTTTACCCTCCACACAACCGAGATCAATCTTAGTTAAGAGCTCCCCAATGATGGGGCCAGGACTAACGTTAAGTTCTTTGATCAGATCTTTGCCATTAATCCAACGGGGGGGTGGGCGATCGGGGAATCAGGATTAAGGTATTCGGTAATGAGGTGGCCAATATTGAGGTGGTAGATCAAGGCCAGAATAATGGTTAAAGGAAAATGTTCTCGGCTGCGCTGGCAATAAAGTATTGTTGGGAGGGGGTAGGGGCAGCGGCGGGCGGGAAGAGGGTGAGGGCGGCTTGGGCTGTACTAATAGCTTGCATGTGTAAGCGGGAGTATTTTAGCCCTTGAACTCTCTGGGGATCTCCTCCCACTAGGATATATAACTTGGCTAATCGACGATGGTGGGTTCAAGCCCTAAAGGGGCCACGATCGCTAAGGAAAGGATCTCATCTAAAGATTTTAACTGGGTTAGTTGTTGTGGACTGACGGTGCCTAACCAGGGTTCTAATAGACCCAGATCAATGGCCTGGGATAACCATTGGTGGCCAGAGGGGGCACTGATTAGATAATTTAATTCTGCTTGAATGCGTTCGGGGGCGATCGCTCGAATGCGGGGGGCTAATTTTTTAATGGTGATCGCGGTAGTATGGTCTAACTTAAAACCAAGTTGGGAACCTTGCCGATAGGCCCGTAATAGTCGTGAGGGGGGTCATCGGGCTAAATTTTTCCTCTTTGATCATTTTAATTAAACGATCTTCAATATCTTGCACCCCTCCTAAGGGATCATGGAGGGTATCCTTCCGAAAATCGTAGCGATCGCGTTAATTGTAAAATCTCGACGGTGAAGATCCGCTGCTAAACTTTCCCCTTCCTGTTGGGCAAAATCCACTGTGCCTTGGGGAAAAACAATCCTAGCAATTTGCCGTTGTTCATCTAGCACCACAAATCCAGCCTGGCACTGTTTCGCGATCGCTTTGGCCGTCATCACAGAACCTTGGGCTAACACCAAATCCAAATCCAGATAGTCCCGAGCTTTTCCCATGAGGGCATCCCTTACGGCTCCACCGACTAAATAGGTTTTTTCTGGTAAAAGATTGGGATCAAACGGCCAGTACTGATCCAACCAAGCATTAATCATGTATCACTCCAAGGCAAACGGAGAATTATTTAAACATATTTAGTAAATAATGTTAAAGTCCTGATTTCGCTACCGGTGTGGCTGTAATCAGAGCGTAAGTCCTGTTTAAGATGAAAACCTAATTTCATCGGGTATAAGTAGGAATAACAAGGTTTTTAGCTAATAACTGGTATATTTGTACATAATCCCATGGTTGTAATGGGATTATGGGTTAGGAGTGCCTAGGTTTTATGGTTCCCCTTAAGCTTACTCTACAAAATTTTCTGAGTTACCGCGAGGCGAGCTTAGATTTTCAAGGTCTGCATACGGCCTGTATTTGTGGGGCCAATGGGGCGGGGAAATCGTCTTTGTTAGAGGCCATTACCTGGGTGATTTGGGGGGAAAGTCGAGCGATCGCGGATGATGATTTAATCCATGGCACGGAAACCGATTTGAGGGTGGATTTTGAATTTCAACATCACCATCAAATTTATAAAGTAACCCGTATTAAACCCAGGGGGCGCACGGGGAAGTTAGATTTTCAAATTCAGCAAGAATCAGGAAAATTTAAGTCCATCGCGGCGAAGGGCATGAAAGCAACCCAACAGACAATTATTGATAATCTTAAGCTTGATTACGATACGTTTGTGAATGCGGCCTATCTACGCCAGGGGCGAGCGGATGAGTTTATGTTACGCAAACCCACTGAGCGCAAAAATTATTAGCTAATTTACTGAAATTGGATCAGTATGAAGTGTTGGCCCAAAAAGCTAAGGATCTATCCCGACAATATAAGGGGCAACGGGAGGAGCTAGAGCAAGCTTTTGGGCCAATGCAGGAGCAGATGGGAAAAAAACCAAGCCTTTGCCAACGTCAAACCGGTCTGAAACAAGAACTTAAAACCTTGACCGCTACCCAGGAACGGGCTGAAGGGAAATTGCAGGAATTGCTCAAGGTGCAGCACCAACGATCGAGTTGGGAACAACAGCTTAATCTCCAACGGCAAACCTTGGCTAATTTGGAGCGCGATCGAGAGGAGTTACAACGGCAAATGAGCGGTCTGGCCGAACAACAGCAGGAACTTCGGTTATTGATGGAACAACAAAGTCCCATTACCCAGAACTATCATCGCTTATTACAACTCAGGCAAGAGGAGGAAACCCTTAGCGGCAAAGCGAAAATTTATCATCAATGGCAAGAGCGATCGCGGCAATTGGAGCAGCAACTTACCAACGAAATTAATCAATGTCAATTACAAATTAATACTGCTAACCAACGCCATCAAGTCCTACTAGATCAACAACGTCAGTGGCAAAAAGTATTAGGGGATGAGGAACGAGTCAATCAGGGTCTGAAGGAATTGCAACGGGTGCGCCAACGCCTGGAATATTTGGATAGCTTACAAGGGGAAGTCGCCCCCCTCCTTCAACAAAAACAACAACTTCAGTTTGAGTTAGACCGCACAGGCGATCGTTTGCGTAATCGCATTGAACAGTTACAGGCCCAAGGTCAACAATTGGTGAAACAAATTGCCGCGATCGGGGAAAAAGAAAAAACTGCGTTAGCCTTACAACAACAATTGCTCGATTTGGAAAAAAAACGCACCTACCAAACCCGGGTCAAGGATAAACGTCAGGAACGACGGGCCTTTAAAAGTCAGTTGGAGGATAAACAACGGCAATGTGAAGAGGTGTTAGGGGAACTACGGCAAAAGTTAGATCAGCTCAATACCCCCCATGCTAATTGTCCTTTGTGTGAGCAGGGCTTAGATGGTTTACATCGAGAAATGGTGGTTAATAAGACCCAAATCCAACAGCAAACTCTCCAGGAACAACTATGGATGTTAAAGGAGCAAGCGATCGTGACGGAGCAGGAAATGGTCGTGTTGCGGGAGGAGTATTATGAATTAAACGATCAGTTAGACCAAGAAAAAAACCTCCAACAACAATATGCTAACTTAATAGCGGAGTTAGGTACCACCGAAGCTCTTCAGCAACAGGTACAACAGATCCACGGGGAAATTAAAACCCTAGAACGATCGCTCCACCTCCAACAGTATGGGGAAGAAATTCGAGGGAAGCTCCAACAGCTCAGCGATCGCTTAGTCGATTTAGATTATGACGAAGAAACCCATGGTTTAATTCGAGGGGAAGAAAAACGCTGGCGATGGGCGGAAATTGAACAGGTTAAGCTAGACCAAGCCCGTAAAAGTTTAGCCCAGGTAGAGCAAGAATTACCCCAGCTCCATCAAACCCTTAGCACCTTACAACGAAACCTCAAGGATTTACGTAACCATTCCCCCCTCCACCAAGAAATTAGTCAGGTTACCCAAGAATTAAATCAATTGGGCTATAACATTGAAGTCCATCAGCGCACGAGCCAAGCCCTACGGGATGCCCAACCCGCTGAGGGCCAATACCAAGCTCTGGCAAGGGCCGAGCAACAGTTACCGGTGCTCCAAGAACGGATCGAACAATTAACCGCCCAAAGCCAACGTAAACAAGAGGAAGCTGAAAATTTAACCCAACAATTGGAGTTAGCGGCAACCCAGCTAGGAGCGATCGCGGATAATAGTCAAGCGGTGGCGGATACCCAAGCATTAGTTAATTCCCTACGGAACCAACGGGAACAGTTGCTCGCGGATCAAGGGGCGATCGAACAAGCCTTATTGCAATTGGAGCAGCTAGAACGCCATCACCAGGAGCAACAGCAACGGCTCAAGAAACTCAACCAAAAATGTTTGGTGTATCAGGAGCTAACCCAAGCTTTTGGGAAAAATGGCATTCAAGCATTGATGATTGAGAATATCCTGCCCCAACTCGAAGCAGAAACCAATCATATTTTAGGCCGGCTGACCGGAAACCAATTCCATGTGCAATTTGTCACCCAAAAACAGGCTAAAGCGAGCACCCGTAAAAATCCGAAAATGATCGATACCTTGGAGATTTTAATTGCCGACGCTGGGGGCACCCGTTCCTACGAAACCTATTCCGGTGGTGAGGGTTTTCGGATTAATTTCTCGATCCGTTTAGCCCTGGCACGCCTCCTGGCCCATCGATCGGGTACGGCCTTACAAATGTTGATTGTGGATGAAGGTTTTGGTACCCAGGACGGGGAAGGTTGCGATCGCTTAATTGCTGCTATCAACGCGATCGCCCCAGATTTTGCCTGTATTTTAGCTGTAACCCACATGCCCCAATTTAAAGAAGCTTTTCAAACCAGAATTGAGGTAATTAAAGGGGCAGATGGTTCCCAATTACATTTGGTGAGTTAAGGTGGAGTGAGCTAAGGTTTGAGTTCTCCTGCCCAATCAATTGGTAGTGCTAAAGCTGTAAGGATATTTAGACCCAGGATAATTGATTATTAAGGGGTTTAATCTTCCTGATCCTTACTTATATCCGATTACCAATCAATTAATGATAAATACAGATAGAAGATTCCCCTAGCTTCCATAGAAAGGGGAAAGTAAGACAACGTAGGACTTACGCACAAGCCCCCTAAATCCTCCAAATTTGGGGGACTTGCTTGAACGATTGTCCCCAAACATCATGGTTTTCAGGGCAGAATTGAAATTTTTGCGTAAGTCCTGATAACAGTAAAAATACTAATTTGATTTTTTGATCTTCTGTAGGGATAATTTGACGATTTGATCTTAGGGTGCCATCATGCCATGGGTTTATTTAAGTGTTTAATGTAGGTGGTTAGGGATGGATTATAGTCTTTTGGAATAATTATGGGAAATAAATAGAGCTTAAATTATCCTATGGCAAGGAGCAAAATCCCATACTAAATTCAATTGGGTATATCATTGTGGCGGGTAAAGATTTTGTTTCATTACCTGGAGCAACGCCATGGGCCAAAATTGAACCCATACAAAAAGCAACAACTCAAACTTTCATGCCAGTAAAATCAATTTAAGTTGGGATTGTTACCCTAGGTAGTCTGATTAAAAGCCAGTGAAACCACCAAAATTTTGTTAAATTTATAAGTTGCGATCGAGTTTAGATTGATAACTCCATTCCCATTGATTCATTTTGATTCATTCTTAAATTTTATAGCGCAACCCCCATGACTTTTACTGGCGAACACCGCAAAGCAAAGGGACTAAAACCCGGCAGCACCAAACCCGCAAAGGAATTATGTAGTGAGTGCGGTCTGTGTGACACCTACTATATCCACTATGTTAAGGAAGCCTGTGCTTTTATTAATCAGCAAATTCCCCAGTTAGAAGCTCAGACCCACGGACGATCGCGGGATTTAAGCCAAGAAGATGATATTTATTTTGGGGTACATCAAACCATGATGGCAGCCCAAAAAATTGAGCCGATTCCTGGGGCCCAATGGACAGGAATTGTAAGCACCATTGCTTGCACCATGCTGGATCAAGGACTCGTAGAAGGGGTGGTTTGTGTTCAAAATAGCGATCACGATCGCTTTCAACCCCAACCAATTATTGCCCGCACGAAGGAAGAAATTTTGGCTGCTAAAGTCAATAAACCCACCCTTTCCCCTAACCTATCGGTGTTAGAGCAGATCGAACAATCAGGGTTAAAAAAATTGTTAGTTATTGGGGTTGGTTGCCAGATCCAAGCCCTGCGGGCCGTAGAAAAAGAACTAGGCTTAGAAAAGTTGTATGTCTTAGGTACTCCCTGTGTAGATAATGTCACACGGGCGGGCTTGCAAAATTTTTGGAAACCACCAGCCGATCGCCAGAAACGGTGGTGCATTAT
>JAAUPO010000080.1 GCA_012033095.1 Synechococcaceae cyanobacterium RL_1_2
GGATAATTGATTATCAAGGGGTTTAATCTTCCTGATCCTTACTTGTATAGGACTACCCATTTTTTCTATTGTTGTTTTAAGCGATCAAGATTATTAAATCGATATGGACACAACTCCAGCCCCTCTGCCACGGTTACCCCACTGGGTTAAACAATCATTAGGTCGAGCCAGTGATATTTCCCAAGTACAAAAATTAGTTAAACAAAAAGGTATTTATACTATCTGTGAAGAGGGTAAATGCCCTAATCGGGGGGAATGTTATCGTAATAAAACCGCAACATTTCTGTTGATGGGGGCAACTTGTACCAGGGCCTGTGGGTTTTGTCAGGTGGATAAAGGTCATGCCCCGATGGCGTTAGATCTTCAGGAACCTAACAAAATCGCTGATGCGGTGAGGCAATTGGGTTTAAAGTATGTGGTGTTAACGTCTGTGGCTAGGGATGACCTGCCAGATGGAGGGGCTAACCATTTTGTCAGGGTGATGGCGAAAGTTAGGGAATTGAATCCTGATACTCAGATTGAAGTATTAACTCCGGATTTTTGGAGCGGGAAAGGGGCGGCCCAAACTCAACGGGAAAGGGTCGCTACGGTGGTAGCTGCTAAACCAGCTTGTTACAATCACAATGTGGAAACCGTGGAAAGGCTGCAAACACCGGTTAGACGGGGAGCTAAATACGATCGCTCCCTTGGTTTATTAGCGATGGTTAAGGAGTTTGATCCCACGATTCCTACGAAATCGGGTTTGATGGTTGGCCATGGGGAAACGAAACAGGAATTGATTACGGCGATGGAGGATTTAAGGGCAGTGGATTGCGATCGCTTAACCATTGGGCAATACTTACAGCCGTCTTCTCAGCATTTACCGGTGAAAAAATATTGGACTCCCGCAGAATTTGATGAGCTAGGGGCGATCGCCCGACAACTCGGTTTTAGCCATGTACGCTCCGGCCCCCTAGTGCGCAGTTCCTATCATGCAGGGGAAAATGATTAGAACCCCATCAAGCTTAAGAGCTGATTTATAAAGCCCCCTGCCCCCATTCTGGGGGAGAAATTGCTGAATAATCATTAACAGTACCCCAAATTTGGGGGATTTAGGGGGCTTGTGCGTAAGTCCTATATTTTTACAACTGATTTAGGGTTTTGAGACGATACTGGGCATCTTGGTGGCAACCTAGGCGGGCTAATTCTAAACAAATACGAGAAGCATTGGTAAAGTCAGAAATTGCTGATTGATTCTGTCCCTGGCGTTCATGGATAGAACCGCGATCGTAGTAAGCAAAGGGATGGTTCGGGTTAAGTTCAATGGCGCGATCAAAGTCCATAATGGCTCCTTGATAATCCCCTAGCTCGTACCGGATTAGACCCCGATTATAGTAAGCGTCTGCGGATGTTGGGTTGATCGCAAGGGCAATGTTAAAATCTTGAATTGCCCCAGCTAAATCCCCTAACCGCCATTGGGCCAAGCCCCGATTTTCATAGGCCAAACTATGGGCTGGGCGTAATTTAATCGCTTCAGTACAGTCCTCGACCGCTCCTGGGGCATCTCCGGTGTTAGTTCGAGATAGACACCGATTTAAGTAGGCCGCAGCGACGGTAGGATCAATGGTGATGGCTTTGCTATAGTTGGCGATCGCGGCGGTTTCATCCCCTAAGCTGCCGTAGGCATTACCTAAATTGACTAAGGTTTCTGTGTGGTTAGGTTCTAATCTTAGGGCCCCTTGATAATCCTCGATCGCCCCTGCCGTATCTCCCAGGAAAAAGCGAGCATTACCCCGATAGTAATAAACAGACCCCGATTCATAGCCCAAATCAATGGCTTTACTAAAATCCTTCAGGGCTGCGACTTGATCCTGCTGTTGTTGGAAGATCATACCCCTGGCAGCATAGGCTTCTCCGTCCTGGGGGTTGGTTTCTAGGATGCGGTTATAGGCTTCTAGGGTTTTTTCTGGGGGTCAGAGGCCATCTGGGTTGGTGGTAAAACCCTGGTTAACACGAAAAATAAAGCCCCGGCAGCTAAGCTAATCAAACCAAATAGGCCAGCCCAATAACTCCATGTTCGCGGGGAACGACCATGGTTAAGGGCCTCTTCTTGATGCTCCTCAGA
Source organism: Synechococcaceae cyanobacterium RL_1_2 (assembly GCA_012033095.1). Lineage (GTDB taxonomy): Bacteria > Cyanobacteriota > Cyanobacteriia > Cyanobacteriales > JAAUPO01 > JAAUPO01. The sequence continues at coordinate 2,105 of JAAUPO010000080.1, forward strand.
ATGAACGTTATGGTTAGACGATGTACCGTTGGGATCCGTGGGATCCGTGGTGGTGGGATTGGCGATCGGGGCATCATTAGTCGCTAAAAATTCCAACGGCTCAAGGTTGTGAACAATGGCATCTGCCTGTTGTAGCGGCAGATCCGATGAATTTAGATCCTGTAAAATTTCCCCTGCCAGTTGATAGCGTTGTTGGGTATTCGTTTGCACCATGGCTTCAATTAATCGGGTGAGGGGAGCAGAAATCCGACAAGACTGCTGCCAATGGCCTTGGTTGATAGCGAGGGTCAATTGGTCTGGTTTAATACCAGTTAAGCCTTCAATGACCACTACTCCAAGAGCATAAATATCACTATTAAATTGAGCTTTTCCTAATAATTGTTCTGGAGCTACGTAAGGAGAATCAAGGGATAATTGTCGTTCTTTATTATGATCGTGAGACCGAATAAGTTGGTCAATTTTATTTTGAATAAAACCCAATCCCACTAAAACTAAATTACCATCCCCTTGCCGATAAATAATATTAGTCGGCTGTAAACATTGGTAGATTAAACCGTGGTTATGGATATTATTTAAAGCAATTAATACTTCATTTAAAAAATCAACTGCTTCCTTTTCCTGCCATAGCCCTTGGCCCTTTAGTCGCTGCTTTAGGGTTTGACCTTCGATATATTCTTGAACTACGTATAATTGTTCTTGGTCTTGGAAAAATCTAATAAATCAGGAAAATGGCTATCCTCTGTAATTTGTTTGAGGGTAATAATTCTTTTATTAATTAAATTGAAAATTAACGATAGGCTAGTTTGATTTTGGTCGGGGATATTTAATTTTTTTAATAGGCACAACTTGGGATGATTAAGATCTTTTTGATCCTTTGCTAAATAGGTTGTATAAAAAATATTTTCATTAATCACCTTAATCGGTTGATAGCGATCGCTTAGTAGAACTGGCAGTCCATCACCATCCACCTGGGGTAATTGATTGGTGGGCATCGCTGTTTGCTTAGAAGCATGGGGATTAGTCATGGCTTAAATTTATGGGCTGACTAGATTTTTGGTGATCTAAGGCTCGCTTAATTTTGGAAACTAACGGGGAAGATTCGTTGTACTTAGCCATGGTTTGCAGGGCGGCTAAGGTTTGCTTTGTCGCAGAAATTTTGTTAACTAACGCTTGATTGGCAGCTTGATGGCCATGGATTGACCCAAAGGAAGAATTCTGCACAAGGGGGCTTTGCTCTGGGGGATCATCCTGGGATGAAGCACCAGAGATATTTTTCTGGGTATTGTGGGGATCGTTTTCCCCTAGTTGATCATGGAAAATTTGACCCATTTCTGTCATGCGATCAATTAAGGAATAGGCAATCTTCGTACTATCTTCGGCGGAGGAGGTTAATTCATCTATGCGCGATCGAAAATTATAGGCCATGCGATCGGCTTGTCTGCCAATATCTAACGTTTGCACCACCAATTTACCGATTTCGGAACTAATTTTACTAAAGCCGTGGAGATGAATATGGGGATTATTATTAGTAATGATCGCCGCTTGTACCGCTAGATGGCGAAACTGATTACTTAGTTCTCCAATTAACTCCGAAATGCTACAGATACTATTAAGATCGTCCTTTAATAAATGGCTAATTTGAACAATTTTACCCGCGCTATTACAAATGTGATCTACCCCTGTATGGGTGAACTGACAAGCCCGATCGATTTCCATGCCCACCAGGGATTGTAGGGCCATTATTTCCTGTTGCAGCAGATCAAGTTGTTCTTGCCTGATTAATAGTTCTGTTTGTAAAAACTCAATTTGGTGGTTTTTTTGGCTAACTATTTTTTGATATTCCTTCAGGGCTTTAGCATGGTGCTTGGTTTCCGCTGTTTGGGCTGCGAGGCGATGTAAGCAATCACTTTTTTCCTGGACTTGCTCGTTGAAGGCCCGTTGTAATAATTTATTTCTCTGATATTGGGCCCGGAGCAATAAATTGACATCTAACAGTAAAAAATCCTTAAATTCTGGTAAATTTTTGTCGGCAAATACCACCACGATCGGTTCATGCCAAAGCTGACGCTGGCGATTTAATACATTTTTTACGGCGCGATCGAGCTGCTCCTGGGGACCCATTACCATTACGGATTGGGGTTGATATCCCTGTAAAAAGGTGCGGAGGGAATGATTAATAAACTGGTGATACAGGGCTTGATTTCCTTTTATTTGCTCAAACAAGCCCCGGGAAATCAAACCCACTAATTGATTGTCATCTACCACTACCACCCCAATTAAAGTTGGTCGTTGGGCAAATTGATGGGCCACCACTTGCCCCATGGTTTCCGAACCCACTTGACAATCATGGAGAGGTAAATCTCCGATCGCGGTTTGTAGATTAATCGGTTTGATGGTGCCCATGGGGTGGAGGTAGATAAATGCACTTAATAGCTAATCATAATTTAACTTTAACGATTAAGTCCCGATTAAGCCATTGCTAGATTTGAAAATCTAGGTGGTTTTGGTTTCCGTGGCCGCTGGCGGGGCAAATTTTTGAAACGCCACCCTTAATAGGGGAGGAGCAACAAAGGTCGTAATGATCACCATCATAATAATGGCGGCTTCCGTTGATTCGGAGAGGGCTCCACTGGCGGCACCGACCCCAGCAAACACTAGACCAACTTCCCCCCGGGGGATCATGCCAACACCGATAGCCACTTTGTTGAGGTCATTTTTACCAATGAGGGTAAAACCAGTAATCACTTTACCGAAGATCGCTACCACAACTAAAAATGCCGCAATCACTAGACCTTCTCTGTTGCTGGGGATAGCGGGATTGAGTACGCTAAGATCGGTCTTAGCTCCTACACACACAAAGAAAATGGGAACAAAAAAGTCCGCTACCGGTAAGAGCTCTTCTTGAATTTTTTGCGATCGTCCGTTTCTGCTAACACGAGCCCTGCCGCAAAGGAACCAAGAATCGCTTCCAGTTGGATATTCGCCGCAATAAACGCGAGGATAAAGGCAAAATCAAAGATACAGCCAGGAATTTACCCCTGGTTTGCATTTGGCTCATCAGGCCGGTGATGGCCCCTTTAATGGCCCGCCCAAACAAAATGGTAGCGATCATAAAAGTACCGGCACCAATCACCAGGAAGATAATATTGGTAACTTGGATTTCTCCAGTTTTGGCTAAGCTGGCGACTACCGCTAGGACAATGATGCCCAAAATATCGTCTAAGACCGCAGCCCCGATAATAATTTGACCTTCTTTGGTATTAATCTTTTTCAGTTCAGCTAAGACCTTAGCTGTGATCCCAATACTAGTAGCGGTTAAGGCAGCCCCAGCAAACACAGCCGGAATGGCAGGTACCCCAAAGAAAAAGGTTAAACCCGCTGTCCCTAGGGCAAAAGGCGCAATTACCCCGACAACTGCCACGATCGCAGCTTGGGGGCCCACCCTTAACAGTTCATCCAGCTCGGACTCTAAACCAATTTCAAGCAGTAAAATCACTACCCCTAATTCAGCTAGGGTCGAAATTACTTCACTTTGGGTAGTGTAGAGAGCTTGGGCAGTTTCCGGACTCATGGGGGAGACCCAATTCATCAAATTAATTAGTTGGGATTGATCAACAGTGGTGCCCCCTTCCGGAAAGACAATGAGATGGAGTACCGAAACCCCAATCACAACCCCTCCTACGAGTTCTCCCAGTACTGGAGGTAGATTTAAGCGATTCGATAACTCCCCTCCCAGTTTGCTTGCTAAATAAATGATCACTAAACTCATGAGCACCGATCCCAAAATTAGGGATGGATCCGGTGCTGATTCAGCAGCTTCTGTCGCCACCAACCAAACATTCGGAGGGAGAAAAACCATAATTTAATAAATTTTTGACTAAAGTTCTACTGCAATGGCGAAATGCAAACTTCACCTAAAAAAATGTCCTGGTTTGAAGGAGTAAATTTTGTTGTTTAGTATAAGCGAAAACTAAATTAACATTACGATCGGCCTAGGCTAAGACGAGGATCAATCAATAATTAATCTCGCCTAACCAGAGCCTAAAAATTGTCTGAGGTGCTCAATTTTTTCAAGGACTTAACACCTCAAAACCCCTGAAAATAACCCTTAAGCCTGGTTAGAGCCGGATCTAATCCTTGGGGTTTAAGGGTGATATAGCAGCTAGGGTTGATGAATTCTTCTTATCTTTTTATTGATTATACAAATCTAAATTGTGGTTTTTAGTTGATCAAAGTTGAGCAAAAGGGCTCGGTTTTATTCTGATTTGATGGCGGAACCCACTGGTGCGATCGGACTAAGTTTCAGTTTAGGATGATCCCCTAGAACTTGTTGCATATTCCACTCATTTTTAAATAACAATACTGGTCGTTCCCAATTATCTTTGACCACCATCGTATTAAACAAAGAACCAATCTCCTGGAGTAGATCCCAGCCGCCGGGTACCCATCTAGCCACTTTATAGGGAAGGGCTTCGAGGGTCGTTTCTACCCCATACTCACTGAGTAAACGGTACTGCACCACTTCAAATTGGAGTTGCCCCACCGCTGCTAAATCGGCTCCCGTTTAAACTCGTTGGTGGAATACATAATTTGAATAGCCCCTTCTTCTCTCAGTTCAGTGATGCCCTTTTGAAATTGTTTAAATTTGGAAGGGTTAGGGTTTTTGAGATAGCAAAATAATTCAGGAGAAAAGCAGGGAATGCCTTCATACTCTAGTTTTTTACCTTGGTAGATCGTATCTCCGATCGCGAATACCCCCGGATTATTTAAACCAATTACGTCCCCCGGATAGGCTTCATCGATGGATTCTCGACCTTGGGCAAATAGTTTTTGGGGCCGGGATAAACGGATCGTTTTACCAGTACGGGCATGGCTAACACTCATATCCTTAGCAAATTTCCCTGTGCAAACCCGCACAAAGGCGACGCGATCGCGGTGTTTGGGATCCATATTGGCCTGAAGTTTAAACACAAAACCACTAAATTCAGGGTAGGTCGGTGCCATTTCCCCGACCGAAGACAGCCGTGGCTCAGGCTTTAAGCTATATTCCAAAAAGGATTCTAAAAACAATTGAATCCCAAAATTGGTCATAGCACTCCCAAAAAACATCGGGGTCATGGTGCCATTATGAACTTTTCCAGATCTAGACTAGGACAAACTTCCTCCAACAGTTCTAATTCTTCCTGGAGTTGCCCTAATAATTCTGGGTCAACATAGTCCGATAAATTGGGGTCATCAATATCCAAAATGGTGGCTTTTGCTTGTTTACTACCATGGGATTGCCTTTCAAATAAATGAACTTGATGGGTACGGCGATCATAAACCCCCTGGAAGCGATCGCCCATCCCAATAGGCCAATTGACCGCGTAGGTAGCTAAGCCCAATTCCTGTTCAATTTCATCCATTAATTCCAAGGCTTCCCGACCAGGGCGATCGAGTTTATTGGTAAATGTAAAAATCGGTAATCCCCGTAGTTTACACACTTCAAACAATTTTAGGGTTTGAGGCTCCAATCCCTTAGCCGCATCGATCAACATCACCGCATTATCGGCAGCAGCTAGGGTGCGATAGGTATCCTCACTAAAATCCTGGTGCCCAGGGGTATCCAACAGATTGATTTGATAATCTTTGTACAAAAATTGTAGGACGGTGGAGGTAATAGAAATGCCCCGTTGCTTTTCCATTTCCATCCAGTCCGAAGTTACTTTGCGCTGTTCTCGGCGTGCTTTGACGGCCCCTGCTTCATGGATAGCACCCCCCATATAGCAACAGTTTTTCCGTTAAGGTGGTTTTTCCTGCGTCAGGGTGGGAA
>JAAUPO010000081.1 GCA_012033095.1 Synechococcaceae cyanobacterium RL_1_2
AATCAACCTTTTCCCAGAATTTTGTAATTGATGGTCAAATCATTCTGCCCATAAATGTATTTAATTATTTTGTGGGGCGAAACCCCAAAAAGGTTACTTGGTAAAGGAAGCAACCACTTTGTCCCCTTGTAAGGTTTCAGGTTTAAATGATGACAGGCTCTAGTTAAACTCTTTTCCTCTAGCAATCTAGTTTCCAGGGGCCAACTTTAACTTTTTGGGTAAATCCCCAAGGAGTTAAGTTTGCGTTTATTCACACTTGCTCAATAAAAATTTACCCCCCTTTACTTGACTTTACTGTCATTTATAAATAGATAGAATGTATCGATTTTCCTAGGCCAGATCCTACTTTCACCCTTACAGTAGATACAGGAATTTTACCCACAACCGAATCTATTTCCATGACTCACCCTCTTTATGTTGCTTTTATTTGGCATCAACATCAACCCCTTTACAAGTCCCGTACCAGTACAGCTAAAAGTAATTATTTAATGCCTTGGGTGAGACTTCATGGGGTTAAAGATTACCTTGATTTGGTGTTAATTTTAGAGCGTTACCCTAACCTGCACCAAACCGTTAACCTGGTACCGTCTTTGATGATGCAGTTAGAGGACTATGTATCTGGGGAAGCCATGGATCCTTATCTGGAATTAACCCTGAAAAACCGGGTCAATTAACCGATGAAGATAAGGAATTTATCTATGAGCATTTCTTTGACGGTAATCACCATACCTTAATTGATCCCCATCCCCGCTACAGCGAACTTTATCACCAAAAACATGATGAAGGGAAACAATGGTGTTTAGAGCATTGGCAACTCCATGACTATGAGGATTTGTTGGCTTGGCATAATTTGAGCTGGATTGACCCCCTGTTTTGGGATGATCCGGAAATTGCCGCTTGGTTAGAGCAAGGTCGTAATTTTTCCTTGAGCGATCGCCAAAAAATTTGGAAAAAACGCAAGAAATCATTGCCCGCATTATTCCCCAACATAAAAAAATGCAGGACAGTGGCCAATTAGAAATTACCACTACCCCCTACACCCACCCCATTTTGCCCTGTTGTCCGATACCGATGCCGGGCGGGTAGCAGTGCCCCAGATGCCTTTGCCGGATAACCGTTTTCAATGGCATGAGGATATTCCTCGCCACCTCGAAAAGGCTTGGGATATGTATAAAGATCGCTTTGGGATTGAACCAAAAGGTTTATGGCCTTCGGAACAGTCCGTTAGCCCGCCATTTTAGATTCCATTCGGGATCAAGGGTTTCGCTGGATCTGTAGTGATGAAGCGGTGTTAGGTTGTTCCTTAAATCATTACTTTTATCGGGATGAGTACGGCAACGTTAAAGATCCGGAGTTAATGTATCGCCCCTATCGCCTTCCCACCAATAGTGAAGATTTAGCGATCGTGTTTAGGGATCACCGCTTATCGGATTTAATTGGCTTTAGCTATAGCCATATGGAACCCCATAAAGCCGCTGCGGATATGATTGGCCACCTGGAAAGCATCCATTACCAATTCAAAATCCGCGAAGATCAACATCAACCTTGGTTAGTGACCATTGCCCTCGATGGGGAAAATTGCTGGGAATTTTACGAAAAGACGGTTTACCTTTCCTTTCTGCCCTGTATGAAAATTAAATCACCATTCCGAAATCAAGCTGGTCACGGTATCCGAGTTTTTGGAAAAATACCCTCCCCACCACACGATCGAGCGACACAAGCTACATAGTGGTTCCTGGGTTGATGGTAGTTTTACCACCTGGATTGGAGATCCGGCCAAAAATAAAGCTTGGGATTTACTCCATGCGGCCCGGGAAGTGATGGCCAAACACCCCGAAGCTACGGAAAAAACAAACCCCGATGCTTGGGAAGCATTGTACGCAGCGGAAGGTTCCGATTGGTTTTGGTGGTTTGGCAAAGGCCATAGTTCTAGCCATGATGCTCTGTTTGATCAACTGTTCCGGGAACATTTACAAGCGATCTATACTGCCCTGAAGGAACCAATCCCCGATCAGCTGTTAGAACCGGTGGAAGACCATAACCGAGCAGGCAATCATTTACCGGAAGGATTTATCCATCCCTACGTGGATGGCTATGGGGATGAACAGGATTGGGAACGGGCTGGCCGCATCGAATTGGGGGGGAGCCCGCGGCACGATGCACCAAAGTAGTGACGTACAAGCTATTTACTATGGTTTAGATCACTCTAATTTTTTATATTCGCTTAGATATTAAATCCGGTTTGGTGCCAGGCCAGGGCTTCCCGTCGGAAGTTCATTTACTGTGGTATTACCCCGATGTTTTTGGTGCCGTTAGTAAAGCCCGATCGGGGAACTACCCGATGAAAGTCCTTTAACTTATCAATACCGTCACCATCTCCGGTTAAATCTGGCCAGTGGCTCCATTCTCTTCCAGGAAGCGAAGGGGGGAGTCTATTGGGAAACCCACCACTCAGGGGCGGCCATGGGCTTTAAAAATTGTTTAGAAGTAAGCGTACCCTGGGCAGATCTGCGGGTAGAGCCGGATCAACCAATGCGATTAGCGGTGGTTCTAGGGGACAACGATCAATATAAAGATCACATCCTCGGCGATCGCTTAATTGAAATGCAAGTACCATAACCTCCCCCTAGTCCCCCATCAGATCAAGATTCTGTGTAAATCTAGATAGAAATTAACCCGATTTCAGGGATCATGATTTGATGGCATGGGGCTAGATGTAACTCATGACATGGTTAGTGGCCCTTGGATTTAGACCCCTTAATGTCATTGATGTCACTGATGTCATTATTTTAAAATTAGGACTTACGCACAAGCCACCTAAATTCCCCAAATTTGGGGACTTGCTTCAAAGATTGTCCCCAAACATCATGGTTCCCAGAACAGAATTGAAATTTTTGCGTAAGTCCTAAAAATTCTCAATTGTCCATTGGATCAACGACAAAATTAAGAGCCGTGACCCCTTCAAGCCTTAGTTGATAGTAGCTGGGGGCAATATTTGCTATTACCATAGTTATGGTATAATCCACAACATATTTTAAATAGGATATAAACCATACCAAAAACAAAAATCATAACTAATCTGTATTCTGTATTAAGTGTGAAATTTGCGTTTAGGACTAACTTATACCCCTCATTCCCTTCAACTACGAGACAAGTGAGATAACTTTTTCAGCTTACTCCTCGCCCCGTAGAGCGTCATTAACAACTTCACTATTTCAATAGTATTTCAATAGTTTGGGAATTATCGCTATCCTTTGGAACTACATAGCTAACTATTCCTAACCCTATTTTTTCGAAATAATGAAATAATGATTAATCCAAAAGAAACTCTTTAATTGCTTAAATCTCTTCTGAAGATAGCTTCTGACAATTTGAGTGCATTTAGAACTTCTTGATCGTTAATGATTTTTAACTAAGCTTGGCTTGTGCGCGGGTTAAGTCTCCATCATTGAAACTTAAGCATTTTGCCCTATTACTTGATTAATAATTACATCGATTTAGGGTTTTGTTGCCCTGAGCTAAACCTTAATTAACCCCGAACTGAGGGCTGCACTTTTTAAGTAAAATCCCTATTCTCCGTGCCTATGCTGTGGGTTTCCCATTTTACTAGGGATCACTGGGGATCTAATACTCCATTATTGACTATTGCTAACAACCTATGAATTTTTCTGTTGCTACCCTTCTATCTCACCTTTCAGATCAAAAATTAGTAGCCGGCAAAGTACTTGAAAAAAAGCTCGGTTGTGATGATGAGACCTCGGCGGAGAAGTTACAAATTACCCTCGATATTTTGGAAAATATCGGCGTTGTGACTAAAGAAATGGGTAAATATCGGCGTTTACTCGAAGATGATGTGGTGGAGGCGAAGTTACGGTGTTCTAGTAAGGGGTTTTGCTTTGCCATTCAGGATGTGGAGGATTCCGATGATATTTACATCCGTGAAAACCATTTAAGTAATGCGTGGAACGGCGATCGCGTTTTAGTCAAAATCATTCGAGAAGCTAGCCGCCGCCGGTCACCGGAGGGGGAAGTAAAAGTAATTTTAGAGCGTTCTAATAATTCTTTGCTCGCGATCGTCAAAAAAACGGAAACCGGTTATCGAGCTGTCCCGTTGGACGATCGCCTATTGTTTGAAATTGAATTACTCGATGACGAAGAAGAACTAGCCAAAGCAGAAAATTTTTTAGTCCACGTCAATGTCATTCGCCATCCCCTCGCCCAACACCTGACCCTAGGCAAAGTTAGCAAAATTTTAGGTAGTGACGCAGAAGAGGCAGCCGATACGGATATTGTTTGTTGTAAACATGATCTCAAAGCAGAATTTTCCCCTGAGTTAGAGGCAGAGGCCAGCAAACTCAAGGTCGTAAAAATCACCAAAAAACTATTGGCCCATCGCCTTGATCTTAGAGGTTTACGCACCTTTACGATCGGGGAAGAGCCCTTTTCTGAGGATAGCTCTTCGGTGTGGCAGGAACAGGCTTTAACCCTTGAACCTCAAGCGGAAGGAGCTTGGCAGCTAGGGATTCATTTAGCCGATTTTACTTCCTATATTCCAGGGGATTCCCCTTTAGATCTAGAAGCAAAGGCTAGGGGAAGTGCCATTTATTTGGGAAACCTGACTATTCCCCTATTTCCAGACAAAGTAATGGACTTGGCTTGCTTGGAAGTAAAAAAAGATAAATTAGCGATTTCTTTGCTCCTTAACCTCGATGGAGAGGGTAATCTTACTAGTTTTGAACTGCAGCCTTCGGTGGTTAAAGTCGATCACGCCCTTACCCTTAGCCAAGTCCAAAATATTTTAAATGGCGAAGCGAAAAGCCCCCATAAAGAGCTAACCACCAAGCTTGAACAATTGTTTTTAACCCTCAGTCCCCAGTTAAAATCCCAACGGCTCCAACGGGGTAGTTTTGATATTATTACCCCCACCTTTAACCATCTCTTTGTGGATGATGGCCGTCTAGGGGTGGTGTTCCAGGATCAATCGTTACCGGTGCGGGCATTGCTCAAGGAAGTGATGATCTTGGGAGGGAAAGCGATCGGGGAACACTTTAAAGCCTTAGATCTACCGGGGATCTATTGTTTACAAGCCGAGCCAGAAACAGACGAACTAGGGGATTTAATCCGCCTAGCCAATAACCTATCCCTTGATACCTCCATCGATCTAGAAGAAGAGGTTATTCCCCAACACTATCAACATCTGACCGAGGAGTTTAATAGCAATAATAACCGGGGGATTTTGCACCACCTCCTCCGCTCCACCTTGAAACCGGTACGTTATGCCAGCCATCCAGGGAAACACTTTGGTCTAGCCTTTGATGATAGTTACATGCAATGTTTATCCCCGGGCCAACGCTATGGTGATTTATTTATTCAACGGGTGATTAGTTTATTGTTTGAACAGGGTCGCGATCGCCGCCATAGTAATGTCAAACAAGGGGTGAATATCCGTAGTAGCGAATGCCATGGAGAGATTAAATGGATTGTGTTACCCCCTACCATCCACAATCAACTGCAAGAAGAGTTAATTAATTTAAGCTTGCACCTCAATGAACAAGAAAAAATTGCTGCGGATGCAGAAAAAGACTTGTTAGGCTTAAAAAAATCGGAAAAAATGAAAGCCTGTACCGGTCAAGTATTCCAAGGGCTTATTACGGGAGTGCAGTCCTATGGTTTCTTTGTGCAAATTGAAGAATTTTTAGTGGAAGGCCTCGTCCATGTCAGTTCCCTCAAGGATGATTGGTATGAGTATCGATCGCGTCAAGCCTGTTTAGTGGGTCGTAAAAGTCGTACCTCCTACCGTTTAGGGGATCAGGTGGATGTAGAAGTTAAAAATGTTGATTATTACCGTCAACAAATTGATCTCGGAGCAGTCAAAGAGCCAGAAGAGGAAGAAGAACCGGAAGAAAAGAACGAAACTATCACCGAAGAGCAGGAGGAAACCTAAAGCCTCAAGCTTTACAGTTATAAAAATCTGTTTATAAAGTCAATTGAATTTGCATTTTGCCCCCTAAATTCCCCAAATTGTGGGGACTTTTAATAGTTTTCAGAAATTTCTCCCCCAGCATTGGGGGCAGGGGGCTTTATAAATCAGCTCTAAAAAGCTTCTGCCATTACCCAATAAAAACTAACCGCAACTAAAAGGCCCTTAGGGGCTTTTTTCATGGTTTAGGGCGATGAATTAGATCGGCGATCGCGATCGAAGCAATTTAATTTAATTATCTTGATGATCTCGGCAAAAAATACAGCAATTTATTAGGATTAAATAACTGAAATTTCTACACCTTAATTAGCTGCCCCTAGCCAAGGATCACCCCAAATTTCTCTAGGAGTAACCCTTGTCTAAATCCCCATCAATGGTAAGCTAGGGGATGGAAAATTTCATATAAACTTAAGATTTATCAGACCCTTAAGTCCTTAGCTAATTTACATAAACTATTAAATTTAAAGTTAAAAACAGCATGGTAGCGACAGAAGAAAGAACCACCGTTGGTAAAATCGTCCAAGTTATCGGCCCCGTAGTAGATGCGGAATTTCCTTCCGGTAAATTACCCAATATCTACAACGCGCTTAAAGTAACTGGTACTAACCCCGCAGGGCAGGAAGTATCCGTAACCTGTGAAGTACAACAGCTTCTTGGGGATAACAAAGTACGGGCCGTATCGATGAGTACCACCGATGGTCTGGTACGGGGCATGGACATCGTTGATTTAGGAGCACCCATCAGCGTTCCCGTTGGCCTTCCTACCCTCGGTCGGATTTTTAATATCCTTGGAGAACCCGTAGATAATAAACCCTTCAACACTGAAGGTTTAGAAACTTCTTCTATCCATAGAGATGCGCCTAAATTTACGGAACTAGATACCAAACCCCAAGTATTTGAAACCGGAATTAAGGTAATTGATCTCCTTACCCCCTATCGTAAAGGCGGTAAAATCGGTTTATTCGGTGGTGCTGGTGTGGGCAAAACCGTAATTATGATGGAACTCATCAACAACATCGCGATTCACCATGGTGGTGTATCCGTATTTGGTGGGGTAGGGGAACGTACCCGTGAAGGAAACGACCTCTACAACGAGATGATTGAATCCAACGTAATCAACGCTGATAAGCCTGAGGAATCCAAAATTGCCCTGGTTTACGGTCAAATGAACGAGCCCCCCGGAGCTAGAATGCGCGTGGCTCTTTCCGCTTTAACCATGGCTGAATACTTCCGTGATGTTAACAAACAAGACGTATTGCTCTTTATTGACAACATCTTCCGGTTTGTACAAGCTGGTTCTGAAGTATCCGCCCTCTTAGGTCGTATGCCTTCTGCGGTGGGTTATCAGCCTACCCTTGGTACGGACATGGGTGATCTTCAAGAGCGGATTACTTCCACTAAAGAAGGTTCCATTACTTCTATCCAAGCGGTTTATGTACCTGCGGATGACTTAACTGACCCTGCTCCTGCCACTACCTTCGCTCACCTTGATGGTACCACTGTACTTTCCCGGGGGTTAGCATCTAAAGGTATTTACCCTGCGGTAGATCCCCTAGATTCCACCAGCACCATGCTCCAACCTGGCATTGTGGGTGAAGAGCACTACAACACTTCCCGTGTGGTACAATCTACCCTCCAACGCTATAAAGAACTTCAAGATATCATCGCCATTCTTGGTTTAGATGAACTTTCTGAAGACGATCGCTTAGTGGTAGCCCGGGCGCGTAAAGTTGAGCGTTTCCTTTCCCAGCCTTTCTTCGTGGCTGAAGTATTCACTGGTGCTCCTGGTAAATACGTAACCCTTGAGCAAACCATTAATGGTTTCCAACGCATCCTTGATGGTGAATTTGATGATCTACCTGAGCAAGCTTTCTACCTTGT
>JAAUPO010000082.1 GCA_012033095.1 Synechococcaceae cyanobacterium RL_1_2
TTGAATAATTACGGGAAATAAATAGAGCTGAAAGCATTCCATAGCAAGAAACAACCATCCCATACTAACTTAAATTGCCTATAAGTCCCCCAACTTGGGGGATTTAGGGGGCGACTCCACAACATTGGATACTTTTCAAGCACGTTCTTAGGGAATTGTTCAAATATCTTCGCTGAACGCTAATCATGGGCTTAATGATCGAGCTAGTTGTTAGGGTCTAGTGGTTACCTTCATGAAATATCAACATTCCCCTATGGATAAATTCTATAAATCGGTAATACTTTGTTAAAATTTATACAAAATTATAAGTTTCTTAACTAACAAATATTTTGACTATGGGTAAGCCAGTAGTAATTTCTCCGTCTATCCTCTCTGCTGACTTCAGCCGCCTTGGGGATGAAATCAAAGCTGTGGATGAAGCTGGGGCTGACTGGATTCACGTTGATGTGATGGATGGTCGCTTTGTTCCTAACATCACCATCGGCCCGCTAATTGTAAAAGCCATTCGTCCTTACACCCAAAAACCATTGGATGTGCATCTGATGATTGTAGAACCGGAAAAGTATGTAGAGGATTTTGCTAAAGCTGGGGCTGATATTATTTCTGTCCATGCGGAACATAATGCTTCTCCCCATCTTCACCGTACCCTTGGTCAAATTAGAGAATTAGGGAAAAAAGCCGGAGTTGTATTGAATCCTTCTACTTCCTTGGATTTGATTGAATATGTGTTGGATCTTTGTGATCTAATCCTAATTATGAGCGTCAACCCTGGTTTTGGTGGTCAAAGCTTTATTCCTGAGGTGGTGCCTAAAATTCGTAAATTACGCCAAATGTGTGACGATCGCGGTTTAGATCCTTGGATTGAAGTGGATGGCGGCCTCAAACCGGATAATACTTGGCAAGTGCTAGAAGCTGGAGCTAACGCGATCGTAGCTGGTTCTGCGGTGTTTAATACCCCTGATTATGCAGCCGCGATCGAAGGGATCCGCAACAGCAAGCAACCCGTAGCTGCTTAAGTTTCCCCTGATGCTTTCGTTACCATGGAATTTCATCATGGGGTTTGATGATGATTTTTCATTAAACACGAAACATCGCTAATTAGAAATTAAAATTCCATGGCAGCCATGATAATAAACATGCTCTAATCCTTCTAGTTGGAGGGTAAGGGCATTTTTATTGAAGAGTTTCAAAACTATAATTAGGACTTACGCAAAAATTTCGATTCTGTCCTAGCAACCATGATGTTTGGGGACAATCGTTCAAGTAATTCCCCCAAATTTGGCGGATTTAGGGTGCTGGTGCGTAAGTCCTACTTCTGTGACTACCAACTTATGGGTTGAGCATTACAACAGTGAAACTCCCTAGCTAGATTTAAACCTCTTAAGCGATCGAGGTAGGAACTTTAAAGTCGGTTATAACGCCATAAATTGCCCAGATTGCCATAGCCCGAAGATAATGACTCGCCCGGAAAGTACCCTTGGCGGTGATGGCTTCGGGGGTGCGGAATTGTAAACCATTGTCATAAATTTGGCGTACTACGGTTTCCGCTAATTGTAATGCCTCTTTCTTGTTTCCCGTTTGGGCGAGGAAGGCGGCTAAACCAAAATTGATCCCCGTCCACACTTCTAAGGGGTGGGTGGCATCGGGGTTTTCGGGGGTGCCATCAGGTTTCATGCCGTTGGCAGCACCATATTTACCCCCTGCAAATTTGAGATAGCAACTATCGTAAATTTGATTTAAGGCGGATGCAGCAAACTCTTCCTCTACCACTAGGGGTAAGTTCAAGAGTTGGGCGTAAAATTGGCCGCACAGTTGATCCGTCATTACAATTTCTGAACCACTTTCGCTGTCTAAACGATAATAGGTGCCATTCCACAGGAGGTTATGGTATTTCGATCGCGCTTGGCCAAGCCAGGTTTCATAGGTATCAATGTTGCTACGGATGCCATCGGGATCAAAGGTATCCAAGCGTTCGGGATACATACTAGGGTTAGTTTCGAGGATCTTGCCGATGGCGATCGCGGCTTCGAGGGCGGCAATCCAAAGACCGCCACAATAGGTACTAACCCCTTTAAGTTTCCAGTCATCAAAGGTTTGGTCTGGTTTTTCCCCATGCTCCGGCAGGCCATCCCCATCGGTATCAAAACTTTTGAGATAGGTGAGGGTTTCCACGATCGCGTCCCAACATTCCCACAAAAATTCCACGTTGGGCCGAGGATTAAGAACGTAATCCCGATACACCTGCAACACAAAATCTGAACCTAAATCCCGCCATTGATTACAGTCTTGGTAACTGGTGTAATTACTTGCTTCCCAAGGATGTTCATTGGGGGCCCCTAGATCGTGGGGGTGGCTCCAAAGCGTTTACGGGGAGCCATGGAGCGATCGTAACCAATGAGACGGGGGGTATCATCCAGGTGGAAAATGCCCCTAGCAAAGGCTTCTAACACTGCTTGGTCTAGCCTGGGCCAAAGCATCAATAGGCCAAAGGAACCGTAAAGCCGTACATCTAAACTTTCATACCAACGGTAATCTAAGCATTCCAACACCCCAAATTGCCCCACGGGATCATCTTCGGTGGCGGCCGTCCACAGGCTACCTCCATCGGTGAGTAGGTAAAGCTCATTAAATAAAGCCATTTTGAACCAATCAGGCAGATCTTCCTTGGTTAAAATGGGGTTTTGCCAATGATCAATGCGTTGCCGCCACATATCCCCATGTTTCAGGGCGGTGCGAATGATGGGCCACGCATTATTACCGGTACGGCCAAAAAAATCGGTGTACCGCCGAAAATAGGTAACATCTTTTTTAAATTCCATCACCGGAAAATCCCAGGCGAGGATAAAGGGCACTTTTTGGTTTGCCGGCCCATGGTAAATTTAACCGCGATCGCGCCGCCAATTTGTTCCCCAGGACTAGCGGGGGTTTCATCTTCGATATCGGGTAAAGAGCCATTCATCGCGAAATAATCCCAGAGATCTCGGCCATCCCCCGCGGGGTTCCAACGGCTATGGAAAAATACTTCCATAAATGGATTCGCCACGGTCGCGATCGCCATTTGACCTTCCCCTTCCGTCAGATCTTCATGGGGTTTGACCCGGTTAAATAAACAACCAACCCGATGGAAATCTTGAATCCATTGGTTGAAGTTACCAGTGCTGTCCCCCCACCGTGGCTGATATTCATACACCGGCGAACCATCATCCCGCATGGAAATTTGATCGGACTTTGCGGCGTTGGTATGCCATCCCACCGTATTCTGCCAACTGAACATAATACTAATGGTTACTTCCCGATCGCTGGGGTTATGAATAACCCAATCAAAAATGGCGAGGGGATAACTGGTTTCTTGATAATTGTCCGCCACGATCGGGGAAAACTGGTCACACACATATTTAGCGGTTAAGACCCCTTCATAGCTATACCAACTTTTAGGATAGAGAGCGGAGTAAGTCCCATGGCCCGCCGGATACCATTGCCAACTACCCAAGGAGCCATCCTCTGGGGCCTCGGTGCCCATGGCATAAACTTTGGGGGTTTCCCCTTCTACTTGTTCAAATACGCTGAATTGACATCCTGGCAAATTAGCAAAAATATGTTCCCCTGCGTCTAAATGCCACAGATTAAAATCTCCCCTCGGCGATCGGCCGATACATCCCGCCCCAAAACCTCCTAAAGGCATCCCATGAAATGGCCCATCATCTAAGTTACTTTCATAGCGAACCCGGTAGGGTTGTTCCCATCCTTCCCCGATCGTTTTCGACCAAGCGCAACTAGGAATAGTGGGTAGGGTGGGGAGTTTATGCATGGAATTTGGTAGGGACAGTACATTTGAAATTTGCTGTTTTATATTCTAGTGGAATCGGTTGTCAGTTATCAGATATCCCTGATCAGGGGTTATCGGAAATTCAAAAATCCCTATTCAAAAATCCCTATTCAAAATCGCGATTACAGATCAACCACAACCTAAGTCCTTGTCTCGCAATCCTAAATAGCTTGTGGCAATTGATTACATTGAAAGCCAAGTCTAGTAAGGATCTTCCTGTTATGACCTAGTTAGGACTGCTATAGCTGTAGCGATCGCAATTAATAAATTCCTATATTTAGCCCCATTAATCCCCTAGGAGTTGATAACAGCCCCTTTTAAGGGTTTTAACTTTCCACAACCCATGGCAAAGGTGAATTTAGGCATGATCCAACCTCAATTTATTATTTAACAATGCACTAGTTTATTTTTTCTAATGGCGGAATCGAGGGTTGGTTTAATCGTTAAAACTTATTGGCCGGGGACGCTATCCCTGGAATTACTCAAGTAAAATTGAAGTACATCTTTTTGGTTTTGTATAGTTGTCCCATGCTAGAACTTGGTAATCTTGTTAACGATCGCTACAAGCTAGAACAACAACTTAACGACAATCCTAGTCGCCAAGCATGGCTAGCCACGGATCAACACACCCAAAGCAAAGTGGTGGTCAAGCTGTTGGC
Source organism: Synechococcaceae cyanobacterium RL_1_2 (assembly GCA_012033095.1). Taxonomy (GTDB): domain Bacteria; phylum Cyanobacteriota; class Cyanobacteriia; order Cyanobacteriales; family JAAUPO01; genus JAAUPO01. The sequence continues at coordinate 4,486 of JAAUPO010000082.1, forward strand.
GTTGGGGGGAGCTGTGCAATGGGATGATTTAAAGCTGTTTGAGCGGGAAGCTAAAATTCTACAGAAGTTAGATTTTCCCCAAATTCCTAAATTTTTAGATTATTTCAACATTGACGATCATACCCTCTGGTTTGGCTTAGTACAGGTCTATATCCCTGGCCAATCCTTAAAAGATAAATTGAAAGACCATGATATTTTTTCAGCGGAAGATTGCCAGCGCATTGCCCAGGAAATTCTTAAAATCCTAATTTACTTACAAGCACAAAATCCCCCCATCTTCCATCGGGATATTAAGCCCAGCAACATTATCTGGGGAGAGGACGATCGCTTATATTTGATTGATTTTGGCTCGGTACAACTCCAATCCCATGGCATTCCAGGTAAAACCTTTACGGTGGTGGGAACCTATGGTTATACTCCCATGGAACAATTTGGGGGACAAACTAACCGTAGTTCTGATATCTATAGCCTTGGGGCAACCCTAATTCATCTGCTAACGGGAATGCCCCCCGCCGAAATGCCCCAGGAGGATTTGAAGTTACAATTCCATCAATATTTAGGTAATTTTGTCCCCCAAAACTTTGTCCGGTGGCTGGAAAGGGCCATTGTGCCGGATGTTAACAAACGGTTTGAAAATCCGACGTTAGCCCTCAAAGCTTTCAAGGCATCATCTCAAAATGTTCTTTCCCTGCTCGATCGTGAAGAAAACCAATCCCCATCCCGGCCTAAATTTACCTACATTCAACGGACTAATAACGTTGCCAAAATTTTCATTCCTTCCCCCCTCCAATTACAGATTATTCAACCGTTTACCCAATGGTTAAACATTACCTGGTACAGTCTGTCCCAATGGTCTTTGGGCATCTTAAAAGATAATCAAGGTAAAGTTCGTAGCGAAATTGTCACCGCGATCGCGACAGTATTGATCTTAGACGTATTTTTTTCAGGTCTTTTTTTCTCAACCTCATTTTCAGGGTGATTGTCCTCATTTTATTTTTAATTCCCTTTTGCTTTCCCCTGTTACTGATGGGGGTGATGGTCGCCCTATTTTCTGGCAAAGATCTCAGAACCTATCTACAGACCACCACTATTGAGATGAACCGTACCCATTGTCTAATCAATCAAGATCAACGCAATTCCCATTATGTCCATGGTCGCATTAAACTATCTGACATTAGTGCTATGACCGTAAAAGCCATCAGAAGCAAAGCGGGTTCAATGCACCATGAGTTAGTAATTGAGACCGATCGCGGTTTTACCAATAGTAAAGGGCAAAAGGGAGATACCTATCGTCTAGGATCTCAATTAACCCCCCAGGATCTTAAAGCCTTGGCTCAGGAAATAGAAAATTGGATTCAGTTACAATCTCCTAAAAAAACAAACTTTCGGGACTTGTAGCTTTAAATATTTGACGGGAAACAAGGTTAAATGCAGTATTAATATTCAACCCCTTATGTATAGTTATTTATAGACTTACATAGCAATCCTAAATAGCTTGTCGCATTGAGTGCATAGAAAGCCAAGTCTAGTAAGGATCTTCATGGTATGACCAGGGAAAACGCATACTCCCCTTTTTTTTCAATAAGCAAAGTTAAACAAGCTTTTATTGAGAATAAAAATTTTAAAAAATCGCTGAAACTATTATTCTTTCGTTGAGTGAAAATTAGTATGCGTTTGCCCTAATGGTATGACCTAGTTAGAACTGCTATGTAACGCTGACTCAATAGCAACTTTCCGGAGTTGAGCGATAGGATTATGCTCAAATCTCTAATTGCGTTAATTGGGAGCAACCCACCAAGTCTTGATTATAAAAATGGTGCGAAATCAACCCTTATTGACAATAATTGAGCAAACCATCGCGCAACATTTCTTTTGCAAGGCATTGGTGCACAGTTATTGTTGCAAAATATTGTTTGCCCCAAGGCTTAACGTTGTTGAGCTAATTCACGGATGAGGGTTAATTTATTACGGATATAGTCCATGACGATATCTGTTTGGTTTGGGTTTAAAGGTTCTTTCTCTTTAATTTTCTCTAAAATACAGTTAACCAAGCTAGTATCATCTAAAGTCAAAATCAAGTTAGACTGCATCGTTTCGACAAGAGACCAGAACTGTCGAAGCATATTTGGGGTCATCATAGTTTTCCTCAAAAAACTTTGAACGTTTGAAAGAAATAGGGCAAGTAAAAAATACAGAATTTTATTAGGGCCGAAAATTCAGTTTGAAATCAGTTTGAAAATAGAACTATATTTTAATATTTTAATATCCCAAATTTTAATATTTATTTCGTTATTCCCATCATAAAGGAATGGTTTTTTATTTGAGGATAAGAATTTTTACTAAAAATTAAGGTTTAGTTAACTTTCATCAATCTATGCGTTTTTTTGAGCTTTAGTCCCCATGATTAGGATGAGTCAATGAGAATAAACCCCTACAGAATAAAGATTTATTGCTACGGGGGGCTTCACTTCTCTGGATAGTACTCAATGGTCTAAGTTCATGAATGGTCTAGATTCAGGCTCTAGTTCTCAAGTAGTAGTCACGAGTATAAGAGCCTTACTCCTTACTCAAATAGGACTTACGCAAAAGCCCCCTAAATTCCCCAAATTTGGGGACTTGCTTGAACGATTGTCTCCAAAATCATGGTTTCTAGGGCAGAATCGAAATTTTTGCGTAAGCCCTGTCAAAGCATAAAAAATAGATTGTAAATTTATGGTGAGCAGTACTAGGGCTATATTGTTGATGAATTTGCAGTATGGAGCTCCCTTTCGTATGGCAACGAATAGGGCTACAGCGATCGTCCTTCGGATTTTGCCAGCAGCTAGATTAACACTTAATAAATTAATAACTTAATAAGTAAATTTACCCTCTCAAGCCTTGACTTGCATATCGTACCGCCCCGTTCAATCCTTCTAAATCGTTACACACGATATGTATAGGGATATTACTTAAAAGAGTTGGATCTATTTTTTGTTTATGGCAAAAAGCGGTTTTGAATTCTTTGGTCTGCATAAGATCAATATTTTTGGCTGCAATGCCCCCAGCAATATAAATACCGCCATAGGGTAATACCTGTAACGCGAGATCTCCTAAGGCAGCACCATAGGCTTGGATAAACAATCTCATGGCTGCTTCTGCTAAAAAATGGCCTTGTTTAGCCGCGATCGCGATCGCGGCCGCCGGATCTTCTTGGTTTAATAGATTCCCTGGATCTTCTCCCGGAAACTTACAATCCCGTAAAAAACGAAAAATATTAACGATGCCCGGCCCCGAGACTACCCGTTCTAAACCCACAGGTGATAGGCCCCATCTAAATACGCCAGTAATTCTTGTTCGAGAGGGCTGGCAGGGGCAAA
>JAAUPO010000083.1 GCA_012033095.1 Synechococcaceae cyanobacterium RL_1_2
CTGAAATAACTAGAATACAGGACAAAAACCTTAAACCCTTGCGACACAAGCACTCTAGCGAAATCAGCTGTAATCTTTGCCGCGTAAAGCTCCCAGACATATTTAAAGTTTTTTGACGCAACTTTTGTCTTGGTAGTTAGGTCAAAATTAAAACTTTGACTATCAATTTGATTTTAACTTGTCCCATTCCAACAACATTCCAGCTCCCAGATACCCAGATAAGTTTCAATTTATTAAATTTAAAGTAAAAATAATAATTTTTTTTGAACTATTTAAAATTCAAGTAAAAAAATATGTTCAAAAATACATTTTAAAGTGCTTTAACAATCAATATGTTGTTATTTGATCTTTATGAAATTATTAATTTTTGATTAAAATGATGACTTAAATTCATAGGAATATTTTTTAGACTATTTTAGTTTCATCCTCCCTTCATCATTACGGCGATTTTCCATCAGTTAGTAAGCCTAGCTAGGGATTAAGCCCATGAAAATTAAAGTTTTTCATAAAAAAACACCATAAAAATTAGCTATAATTTCCATCTTTATGGCTTAAAGTTAAGTTGTTGATTTTGACGTTACTAAAATCAATTTGTTTAAACAAAATACTGGCCTTAGAATAGTAAATAAATAGGCCATTCTAGTTCCTGTATATGGCTACAATATGACTAGAATATAGATTTAAAATTTATTGTTAAATCAGAAAATAACAAACCTTAACTCAACATAAAAAGTTGTTGAAAAATATCCCGTTTAGCAAGATTTGACCATAGAGTTAACTATGGTTGATTAAGTATTTTTGTTCCTCACCCCCTCAGGAGAGATGCACCATGAGCTACGAAAGAAAATTTGCGACCTTAGATGGTAATGAAGCTGCCGCAAGGGTAGCCTATCAATTGAATGAAGTGATCGCAATTTACCCAATTCGCCGGCTTCTCCCATCGGGGGAATGGGCTGATGCGTGGATGGCTGACGATCGCCCTAATTTGTGGGGAACGGTGCCCTCGGTGATTGAGCTACAGTCGGAGGCGGGGGCAGCGGGTACGGTGCACGGTGCTCTGCAATCGGGATCATTGACGACCACATTTACCGCTTCCCAGGGCTTATTATTGATGATCCCCAATTTATATAAAATTGCGGGGGAGTTGACGGCCTGTGTGATCCATGTGGCGGCGCGATCGCTGGCGGCCCAAGGTTTATCTATTTTTGGTGATCATAGTGATGTAATGGCGGCCCGGGCGACGGGGTTTGGGATGGTTTGTTCGGCTTCAGTGCAAGAAGCCCAGGATTTTGCGTTAATTTCCCAGGTGGTGAGTCTGCGATCGCGGATTCCCTTTCTACATTTTTTTGATGGTTTTCGTACTTCCCACGAGTTACAAAAAATTGAATTATTGGATCAGTCGGTATTGCGCACCATGATCGATGATCGGTGGGTGCATGACCACCGCGATCGGGCTTTGACCCCTGACCGGCCAGTGATGAGGGGAACGGCACAAAACCCCGATGTGTATTTCCAAGCGCGGGAAAGTGTGAACCTGTTCTACGATCGCTGTGGGGAAATGATGATGGAAACCATGGCCCAGTTTGGGGAATTAACGGGGCGTTCCTACGATCTGTTTGAATACCACGGGGCCCCCGATGCCACCAAAGTATTGGTATTAATGGGATCAGGGTGTGAAACGGTACAGGAAACGGTGGATTATCTGACGGAGCAGGGGGAAAAAGTCGGAGTAGTCAAAGTAAGGCTCTATCGTCCTTTTTTCCAGGATAAATTCATCACCGTTCTTCCCCCCACCGTCCAAGCGATCGCTGTCCTCGATCGCACCAAAGAACCAGGTTCAGCCGGGGAACCCCTCTATCAAGATGTGGTTACCGCGATCCAAGAAACCCTGTTTAGTGATTCCCCCTTAAAGGCCAACTTACAACAGTTAAAAACCTTTGTGGGAGGGCGGTATGGTTTATCCTCCAAGGAATTCAACCCCGCCATGGTCAAAAGTGTGTTTGATCACCTCAGTTCAGATAAGCCCAAAAATCATTTTACGGTGGGTATTGATGACGATGTAACCCATACTTCTTTGACCTATGATCCGACGTTCACCACCGAACCGGCCAGCGTAGTCAGGGCCATGTTCTACGGATTAGGTTCCGATGGCACCGTGGGAGCGAATAAAAATACCATCAAAATTATTGGGGAGGAAACCGATAACTATGCCCAGGGTTATTTTGTCTATGACTCCAAAAAATCCGGGGCAATCACCATTTCCCATCTGCGGTTTGGCCCGGCCTTGATTCGCTCTACCTATCTGATTAACCAGGCTAATTTTATTGCTTGCCATCAATGGACATTTTTAGAAAAACTGGATGTGCTTAAGGATGCGGCCCAAGGGGCGATCTTCTTGCTCAATAGTCCCTATGGAGAGGAGCAAGTGTGGGCCCAGTTACCCTTGGAAATTCAAGAGGAGATTGTGGGCAAGGAATTAAAACTCTATGCCATTAACGCAAGTAAAGTGGCCCGGGAAAGTGGTATGGCGGGGCGCATTAATACGGTGATGCAAACCTGTTTCTTTGCCCTCGCTGGAGTATTACCGAAGGAGGAAGCGATCGCGAAAATTAAAGAGGCCATCCGCAAAAGTTATGGCAAAAAAGGCGATGCCATTGTCCAGATGAACCTCACCGCCGTGGATAATACCCTAGCTAATCTCTATGAAATTGCGATCGCTCAACCCCAAAGTCCAGTGCGTCGTTTGGCAGCGGTGGCGGCCGGTGCGCCGGAATTTACACGGGAAGTCCAGGGCAAAATGTTGATCAAAGAAGGGGATGATCTCAAAGTGAGTCAACTCCCCTGCGACGGGACTTACCCCACCGGCACTTCTCAATGGGAAAAACGTAACGTAGCCGAATTTATTCCCACCTGGGATCCCGATGTCTGCATTCAGTGCGGTAAATGTGTGGCGGTATGTCCCCACGGGGTGATTCGGGGTAAAACCTATGAGCCTGGGGATTTAGCCGCTGCCCCCAGCACCTTTAAATCCACCGACACCAGGGATAAGGATTTTGCTGGGGAAAAATTTACCATTCAGGTGGCCCCGGAAGATTGCACCGGTTGCGGCATTTGTGTCGATGTGTGCCCAGCTAAAAATAAGTCCCAGCCTTCCCTACGGGCAATCAATATGGAACCCCAAGCCCCATTACGGGAAACGGAGCGCGAAAATTGGGACTTTTTCCTCAAATTACCCAACCCCGATCGCTCAAAACTAGACATTACCCACCTTCGCCAACAGCAATTACAACAACCCCTGTTTGAATTTTCCGGAGCCTGTGCCGGTTGCGGTGAAACCCCCTATCTAAAAATGGCGAGCCAACTGTTCGGCGATCGCATGTTAATTGCCAATGCCACCGGTTGCTCTTCCATTTACGGCGGTAATTTACCCACTACGCCCTGGGCCCAAAACGATGAAGGTCGTGGCCCCGCTTGGTCTAATTCCCTGTTTGAAGATAACGCCGAATTTGGATTAGGGTTTCGGGTCTCCCTCGATCAAAAAGTGCGTATGGCCTCGGAATTACTCCTTAAATTAGCTCCCACCATTGGGGATAATCTGGTGAACGCGATCGTTAACAATGGCCAAACTACGGAAGCAGATATTTTCAGCCAACGGGAACAGGTGGCCTCCCTCAAAGCTAAACTTACCGAGCTTCCCCCCCAGGCCGACATTACTAGCTTGCTAACGTTGGCAGATTATCTGGTGAAAAAATCCGTGTGGATCATTGGCGGTGATGGTTGGGCCTACGATATTGGTTATGGCGGCTTAGATCATGTTCTGGCTAGCGGTCGTAATGTCAATGTGTTGGTGATGGATACGGAAGTCTATTCCAATACCGGCGGCCAGTCCTCTAAGGCTACTCCTAGGGCGGCGGTCGCCAAATTTGCCGCAGGAGGAAAACCCGCCGCTAAAAAGGATCTAGGTCTAATTGCCATGACCTACGGCAATATCTATGTGGCCTCGGTGGCCATGGGGGCCAAGGATGAACATACCCTCAAAGCTTTTCTCGAAGCAGAAGCCTATGACGGGCCATCTTTGATCATTGCCTATTCCCATTGCATCGCCCACGGTATCAATATGACCACCGCCATGACCCACCAGCAAAACCTCGTTAAAAGTGGTCGGTGGCTCCTCTATCGCTATCACCCCGATCGCGTCGCCCAAGGTCAAAATCCCCTACAATTGGATTCCCGTAGTCCCAAAATTCCCGTTAAGGATACGTTCAATGCGGAAAATCGCTTTAAAATGTTGACTAAAACTAAACCAGCAGAGGCAAAAAACTATGGGCCGAAGCTCAGTTAGATGTGGATCAACGGTGGGCGATGTATGAATATTTGGCCTCGCGATCGCTGAAAACCAAGGACGAATAAGCCCTAATCCTGATTAAACCTAATTCGATAGGAACAATGGGGGGTATAAAAACACTTCCCGATTTTTAATAGTTTCAATATTTTAAACTCAAAATTTTAAACTCAAAAATTTACGTTATATGGCAGAGTCACAATTTATATATTGAAATAACCGGGGCTAATTTTCTTTCAACAATATAACCATAATGCCAAACGAAAAATTAGCAATTTTATTTTTAAGTTTATCTATTATCACATCGTCAATTTATGTTTTCCCTAGTGGTAGTCCCCAATTAACAGATTTTTTAAGTTTAATTGCTTTTTTCGCATTAATTTCTAAGCGTCAAGCATTAGAATTTGTTCTCGAAAATATCAAAGAAAAAAAAACCTTAATTATTTTTGTTGGCATTTATTCCTTTGCTAATATCTTTTCTTTGCGTTTTTTTCCAGAGGTTTCCATTGATGGAACTTTAACTGCCATTGCCTATGTTTATTTTAATGTAACAATCTATTTGTCATTTAATTATTTTTTTACAAGCCCTATAGCTATAACTATTTATTAAATGCCTGTTTGATTTGTAGCTTAATTGATTTTATTTCAGTATTTTTTGCGGTAAAGATAAGAGGGCAAGGTTTTATGAACAATCCTAATCAATTTGGAGTTCATATTCTTTGTCTATTGATTTTAAGTATGTTAATCAGTAAAAATAATCTATTGTCCTGGAAACCCATAGTTATTTTACTGTTATTAATTACTCCAGCCCTACAATCAGGTTCTAAAGCCGCTCTAGTAGCCAGTTTACCCATTATGGTTTCTTTTGTTTATCACCTATGTAACAATGCGAATGAAACCATACTTAACTTTTACAATTCATTAAAAGTAAATTAGTTGCCATCATTATTGTGCTGCTATTACTAATCTTAGTAATTAATTTATTTCCGAATATTTTTAGTGAGTTTCAACAGGTATTCGATCGCTCGTTTAATTTTTCATTACAAAGAATATTAAACATGTCCCAAGAAGCAGATAGTGATCTTTGGTATGCGAGACGAGTATATTTAATTACTAAATTAAACCGCCTAGGCTGGGCAACAGGAATTGGTTATGATAATTATTTTCAAAGGTTAGGGGAATTTCAAGAAATCCATTCCCTATTTCCTTCTTTGATTGTAATTAGTGGTGTGTTTTCAGCGATATTTTTCGGCTTATTTTTTCTAGTTAGACTTTATAAAAATCAAGACTTTTATTCGTGGTCAGCGATCGCGGGAATTGTGTTATATTCCATTACCCATCAATTTTTACGAGATTCAAATATGTGGGCAATTCTGGGGCTAATGAAATGAGCAGTTACATCAGGGATATTCCAATAAAATACCCTATTTTTAGAGCCTCAATAGGAATTAAAAATAGGGATTGATCCGATGGATTATTAAAGATGCTTAAAAATAAGCCCTCATTTTGTAAATGGAGAGAAAAGTTTTTAAAAATTCCCCAATGGAGAAATTTAGGGAGTACCTGGGGACTTTTTTAGCTTTCCTAAGCATCTGGTTCGATTCGAGGGGTTAACTAAGTCAATGTGGTTTTGAGTACTTCTTCTTTAGCACGAAAACCCGTTAAAACTGCTTCACCATCTTTGACAAAAATTGGTCGCTTTAACAACATAATATCGTTGGCAAAAGATCGATCCACTGCTCATCGCTGAAACGATCGCGATCGCTACCCAACGCCCGATAGGATTGACCAGAGGTATTCCTTAAAGCCTTATTCCCTAAGCTTTTCACCCATGCAGTGATCATTGCTTTGGATGGTTGCTCCTCCCTGGTGTTAACAAATTCATAGGAAATATTTTGTTGTTCGAGCCAGAGCCGAGCTTTTTTCACAGTCCCACAATTGGGAATTCCATAAACTTTTAAAGTCATAGTTTTTTTTACTTGGGATACTTGGGATATTAGTGCTAGGGCTAACGATCCACCGTAGCAGTCTATAGTTAAAGTTAAGAAAAAATAAAAAAATCCAAAAGAATTATCTTAATTTAAATTAATGACTAAACTTATTTCTATTTTGGGTTCCACCGGCTCCATCGGGACACAAACCCTAGATATTGTTGCCCAATATCCAGAAAAATTTCAAGTGGTGGGTTTAGCGGCTGGCAATAATGTGGAGTTACTAGCTGAACAAATTAAACAATTTAACCCCGAAATCGTCGCCCTTCGCAATGCAGATAAACTTAATTTGCTGAAGGATTTAATTAAAGACCAATCACAACAACCTCAAATTTTAACGGGGGAAGAAGGGGTGGTGGAAGTCGCTAGATATGGTCAAAGCGAAACCGTCGTTACCGGTATTGTTGGTTGTGCGGGGCTATTGCCAACGATCGCGGCCATCAAAGCAGGGAAAGATATTGCCCTAGCAAACAAAGAAACCCTAATTGCCGGGGCCCCAGTGGTTTTACCGTTGATTGAAGAATACAAAACTAAATTATTACCCGCCGATTCTGAACACTCCGCCATTTTCCAATGTTTGCAGGGGGTACCAACAGGAGGGTTAAGAAGGATTATTTTAACCGCTTCTGGGGGAGCCTTCCGGGATTGGCCCGTCGAAAAATTAGCCGATGTTACGGTGGCCGATGCTACCACCCATCCCAATTGGTCAATGGGTCGTAAAATCACTGTGGATTCTGCCACCATGATGAATAAAGGCTTAGAAGTAATCGAAGCCCATTATTTATTTGGACTAGATTATGACCATATCGACATTGTGATCCATCCCCAAAGTATTATTCATTCTTTGATTGAGGTACAAGATACCTCCGTAATTGCCCAATTAGGTTGGCCAGATATGCGCCTCCCCATCCTTTACGCCATGGCTTGGCCGGAAAGATTACCCACGGATTGGCCAAAATTAGATCTAGTCAAATCAGGGGATCTTACTTTCCGCGATCCAGATCATGCCAAATATCCCTGTATGGATTTAGCTTACGCTGCAGGTAGAGCTGGGGGTTCCATGCCCGCCGTGCTTAATGGGGCTAATGAGCAAGCGGTAGCAATGTTTTTAGAGGAAAAAATCAGATTTTTAGATATTCCTAAAGTGATTGAACAGGTTTGCGATCGCCATAGCGCGACTAATACGGGTGAGCCAACCTTAGACGATATTTTAGAAGCTGATCGTTGGGCAAGGGCAGAAGTGGAACAACTAGCCACCCAATTAACCCTAACTACTGTCTAATCTCACATTGGCCTAACTAAGCTCCGATCAATGACCAAACAATGACCAAAAAACCCTATAGCTGAAGGTGGCTAACCTTTTATTCGGAGTCATGATTGTTGCCATTACTATAGCCGTAGCCCAAGAAGTCAGGACTTACGCAAAAATTTCGATTCTGTCCTGGGAACCATGATGTTTGGGGACAATCATTCAAGCAAGTCCCCCAAATTTGGGGAAT